>NZ_JBIUWN010000004.1:0-141453 GCF_044743485.1 Pseudomonas sp. NPDC087614
GTATGACCTCATCACCCTCAAGTGCAACGGCGAACTGCTGGAACCCAAGCCCAAGGTCAATCAGAATCAGGCGCCGCAACCGCCGAACCCCGGTGACGAAACCCCCATCACCATTTGCTTCACCGTCACCCGCGCCTTTCTGGACCAGGCGAAACGGCTGGATAAAAAGCTGTATTTCTCCTACACCGTCACCGACCAGCTCGGCAACGGCCCGGACACGCCGTGGTCGCCGGTGCAGAGCGTGGATGAGGATCTGGATGGCACGCTGTTGGATAAGCCGATTCTGCGAGAAATCGCAAGCGATACAACCGACGAGCCGGGCATCATTGACCTTAAAAAGCTCGGAAGTAATCCACTGCTACTGTTCGTATCGACGGCGGACCCGCGCTTCGAGCCTGGCGACAAGATCAAGGCCACTTACACCGCGAAAATACTTGGGCAGGATGACCTGGTAGGGTTTGTCACCGGTGAAGTCAAAACGGACCCGATCGGTAACAAAGTCAGCTGCATTCTGAAAGTACCGAACGAAGATGTGATTGTCGCCAGCAGCGTCACAGTCAAATACAAATTACTGCGCAAACTCGACGACACACTGAAAGCCGAATCCAACACCGCCTCTGCAACAGTAGAAGGCGAGTACATGGAACTGAAACCCGCCGGCGTGCAGCAAGCCAACGGCAACACCCTGTCGCCCATGGCCGCCCTTTCCAGACTCACCATCGTCGTGCCACAAGGCACCACCCTCCCCACCGACCTGATCAGCGTTAGCTGGGTCCCCGAACCCGGCACCCACGCTGAAGGCTCATTCACCAGCGATCCACGGCCGATCAGCGAGATTGGTCTGAGCATCGATATTCCGCCGGCAGTATTGGCCTTTTGTCTCGGCGGTAAAGTGACCGTCAGTTACACCATTACCCGTGGCAACGGCCAGCCACAACCGTCAGATCCGTTCATCCTCAATGTGCAGGAACTGCCCCAAGCAGAACTCCTCGCCCCTCGTTTGAAGGAAGCGAGCAATGCAGGTGAAGGAGCGGAACTGAACCTGTCCGAGCTGACACCTGAAGGCAAAATGTGGTTTTCAGGTTTCCCCTTCAATGCGGTGGGGCAATATGTCTGGGTGCTGTTCAAGGGCACCAATGCCGACGGCTCGGCTTATGAAAAATACATCTGGGCCGCACCGTTTGCCTTCGTCAATGATGATTGGGTGAAGAATGGCTACTTCGAAGCGACTGCACCTTATGAAGATTTGAAAGGGTTGAAGGGTGGGATGCCACTGACCATGGAGATGTGGGTGGCGTTTGGGAAGAGTCAGGATTTGTCGTTGGCGAAGCGGTTTGTGCTGCGTACTTATATCGTCAGTGCCGTGGAGGATGTCAGGCCGACTATTACTTCAGTGAAAGGCTCGCCTAGTAATGAAGAGATCCCTGAGGGCGGTACAACAGTGGAAACTGCCGTTACTTTGACGGGTACGGCTGCCAAAGGCCAGAAGGTCGATATTCTTGATGGTGTGAGTGTCGTAGACGAAGCGGTAGCTGATGCTATAACCGGCGTCTGGACGTTGCTGGTGCCCAAACTCACCGCGACTGATTACAGTTTCACTGCTAAGGCCAAGTATGGGTCGGGACAGGTATCGCAGCCTCCGCGGACACTCACCATAACGGACTCTATTATCATTAAAGAGTTTGGCGGCGGCGTATATATTAACGGCGGCGTTAAAGATATTGGAGTGGCAACAATTACATATAGAATTTTGAGCGGCAATCCAGTTGAAGCCACTGGCATAAACGGTTTGACTCTGCAAAACGGATATGCAGGCTCTGTCGGCTTTGGAACTCACAAAGTTACATTCTATTTAAAAGGGCGCAGTTTTAATACAATTTCGTTCCCACTGCACTCTAAAATCTATGATGCTCAAGGGCCAGTCTTAGTCCCTGGCGTTACGGGGAATGTGGCCCTTATCAGTTCAAATGCTATAGTCCACACACAGCAAACAACCAGCCAATGGGGTTATCCACTGGTACAGATAAAACTTATAAATGAAACCTTCACCAGTTTTGAAATCACCCAAAATGATGCGGTACAACGATATTGGTCTACAGGACACTTCGTGTCGGAAATAACTTTGAGTAATAGTTAATTTAGGAACCAGTAGTAATTTTTGTGCGCCTCACTAATCAGAGGAAAAACCGGCCAGCTAATAAATTGAGCGTTCAAGCACTACCAACAAATGGGACGGATTTATTTAACCAGTGATTTAAACAGCGGGGCTTGATCGAGATTTCTATGCTGACCGGGATGGCTCTTTCGCGAGCAAGTTCGCTCCCACAGGGAAATGCATTGCAAATGTGGGAGCGAGCTTGCTCGCGAAGGCGGTGGGTCAGTCAGTGAGAGGTCGACTGGTACACCGCTTTCGCGAGCAGGCTCGCTCCCACTCTGGACTGCGGATGTCCTGAGCAAAACTGGCGGAAGGCAGCCGGAGTCGAACCTGCCCGGGAACGGATGCCGTCCCCAACCGGGTTTGAAGCCCGGCCGCGCCACCGGGCGCGATTGCCTTCCTTTAACTCATTGGGCGCAGGCGTTGGCCAGCGCGTTGTCGGGGCGGATCTGGCGGGATTCGCCGAGGCGTCGGGTCAGGCCGACGCGGTCGAAATATTCCAGATACTGAATGCAGCGTTTGCGTCCCAAGCCTAGCGCATCGCGGAAGGTTGTCACCTGGATCTGCGGATTTTCCTTGGCGAGCTTCAGGAGCACGTCGGTCATTTGGCGCAGTTGCACGTCACTCAAGAACAGGTCGCGCACCACTTGATGCATCAGCCCGAGCCGCGCCAGTTTGCGCAGCAGCAGGCGCACGATGGCGTCGTCCTGGCTGAGCATTTTCGCGACGTCGCGTACCCACGGCGGGTCGAATTCGGCGTTTTCGAATAGCGGTTGCAGTTGTTGCCAGAGGCTTTCGTCCTCGGTATTCAAGCGCACCTGATGATCCGGCAGGTGCAGCCACGGCCCACTTGCCTGAATCGATCCGGCCGCCAGCAATTCATCCAGCAAACTGACAAACGTCGAACGCTCCAGCGCCAAACCACTGAAGCGCCGCAAGCGATCGCGATCCGGCCCCATCTGGTCGGGTTCCAGTTCATGGAACTGCGCCAGTTGCTCCAACAGGGTGAATTTCAGCTGTGCCCAGCGCTGCACGTTGAACAGCAGCGGGCCTTGGCGGGTATCGATCAGGCGGACGTTTTCAGCTAATGACCAAGTCGAGCGAGGGCGATTGAATTGGCGTTCCAGCCGCAACGGGTCGAGGCCACCCGCGCTGTAGTTGAGCAGTACGGGCAAGACCTGTTCGAACTCGTCGCCCGAGACCAAGGCGCGCAGTTGCTCCAGACGTTCGGGGCTACGCCGTTGTCGCGCCGGGGCGAACGGGTCGAGGACCTGACCGCCACCGAGGGTGCGTTGCGCACTTTGGTCGCGCAGGATCAGGCGATCGCCCTTCACCGCGTGCACCGGCGCATTGATCAGCAGTTGCGCGAACATGCGCTCGCCGTGTCTCAAGCGCGGCCCCTCGAGCAAGGCCACCCGGGCGATGACATCTTGTGTACCCAGATGCACGTGCACCGGGTGAAAGTGTTCGAAGGTGCGTTCGCCGGGCAGCAGTTGAAAGTCAATGTCGATCCGTTGCGTCGGCGCGTGCAGCCATTCGCTCAGCAACCACTGGCCGCGATGGATCTGCGCCAGTTCGAGGCGTTCACCCGTCAGGTTCAACGCCACCCGCTGACCAGCGAAGGCTTGCTCGGCGGGTTGATTCTGCGCATGCAGGCCGCGCACTCGCACGGTTTTCCCGGCTGGCCCGAGGGTGAGTTTGTCGCCGATGGCCACCGCGCCCGACAACGCCGTCCCCGTGACCACAATCCCCGCGCCGGCGACGCTGAATGCGCGGTCGATCGCCAGACGAAAACCACCTTCACGGCTGCGTTCATACACTTCGCTTTGCGTCTGCAGCAACACCTCGCGCAGCGTCTCAATGCCCTGCCCGCTCAGGCTCGACACGGTCAGGATCGGCGCATCGGCAAACGGCCCGGCCCCCAGTAAATCCAGAATCTGCCGCTGAACCTCCTCCACCCTGCCCGCCTGGACCCGGTCACACTTGGTGATCGCCACCAACGCCCGGGGAATGCCGAGCAACTGGACAATCGCCAGATGCTCACGGGTTTGTGGCATCACGCCGTCGTCTGCTGCGACCACCAGCAACACCAAATCAATGCCCTGTGCCCCGGCGAGCATATTGTGGGTGAATTTCTCGTGGCCCGGCACGTCGATGAACCCGGTCAGCCCCGCGCCCGGTTCGAGTTCAGCGTAAAGATAACCGAGGTCGATGGTCATGCCGCGTTCGCGTTCCTGCGGGCGGCGGTCGCCGGTTTGTCCGGTCAGGGCTTGTAGCAGCGACGTCTTGCCGTGGTCGATGTGCCCCGCCGTGCCGACGATCACGGGTCGACCTGCAACTGCGGCAATTGCGCGAGCCATGCCGGTTCATCATCGAGTTGGCGCAGATCGAGCCACAGCGCATCGTCGTCGATACGACCGAGCACCGGGATCGGCAACGCTCGCAACGCCGCTTCCAGATTCAGCAGGCAGCGCCCGCGCAAACGCTTTGAAACCTGCGGACGGCAACACAGCGCCGCACTCGGTAAACGCGCCACCGGTTGGCTGCCGCTGCCGATCATGCCCAAGGCCTCAACTGCACTAACCTGCCAAACCGACCCCAAGATTTCAGCCATCAAGGGCTGCAAGCGTGAGGCCTGGGCGAAGATGTCGGCTTGCGGTCGAGTCAACAACCGCAAGCTCGGCAGACGTTCGGCCAGCCGATCCGGATCGCGATACAGCCCGAGCACCGCCTCCAGCGCCGCCAGGGTCAATTTATCCACCCGCAATGCGCGTTTCAGCGGGTTTTTCTTGATCTTCGCGATCAGCTCTTTGCGCCCAACGATCAACCCGGCCTGCGGGCCACCCAGCAATTTGTCGCCGCTGAAAGTGACGATATCCGCACCATCCAACAACGCTTGGCGCACCGTCGGTTCGGCCGGCAAGCCCCACCGCGTCAGGTCCAGCAGACTGCCGCTGCCCAGATCCTCCAGCAGCGGCAAACCATGCCGATGGGCCAACTCGGCCAGTTCAGCGGTCGGCACGCGAGCAGTAAATCCTTCGATGCTGTAGTTGCTCGCATGCACGCGCATGATCAAACCGCTGCGTGGGTTGATCGCCGCTTCGTAGTCGCGGGCGTGGGTACGATTGGTCGTGCCGACTTCATGCAGGCGCACGCCGGCGCGGGCCATGATGTCGGGGATGCGGAAGGCGCCGCCGATCTCGATCAGCTCGCCGCGCGAAATAATGCCTTCTTTGCGCGCGCCGAGGCTGTTGAGCGTCAGCAGCACCGCAGCGGCATTGTTGTTGACCACGGTGACGGCTTCGGCGCCGGTCAGTTCGCGGATCAGGCCTTCGATCAGATCGTCACGGTCGCCGCGTTTGCCGCTGGCCAGATCGAATTCCAGGTTGAGCGGGTACCGCGCGGCCATTTGCACGGCGTCAATGGCTTCCTCCGGCAACAGCGCCCGCCCCAGATTGGTGTGCAGCACCGTGCCGGTCAGGTTGAACACCCGTCGAACCTGGCTGCGCTGTTGCTGGGCCAGGCGTTCACCGACGCGGCCGGCGAGCACCTCGGGGCGGATTTCAATCGCCGCCAATTGCCCGTTCAGCACGCTCGAACGCAGCTCATCGAGCAACTGCCGCAAACAGGCCAACAACGCCTCACGCCCATAACGTTGGGCCAGCGGCAGGCACGCCGGATGACGCAACACACCATCAACGGAAGGTAAACGCAGGGCACCGCTGGCAGACATCAGCCACTCCCGAAACAAAAGACCGTTCGGCGAGTGTAGACGCTGTGGTCATTCGTCTCCTGGCGCCAGCAACAGATTGGGTGCCAAACGCTGAAAGCCGTCCTGGGCCAGACGCATGTCCAGCAGCAGGCTGGCGAGATCCCCCGACAACGCTTCGGCGTCGGCGTCGTTTTCCAGATAGAGCAACTTCAGATAGGTGTTGCAACCGGGGCAGACTTCGGCGCGCAACGGTGCTTGATTGGCGGCGTGGCGATCGTCCTCAAGGCTCAGGTAGTCGAGGCCTTTGCTTTGCTCGCAGTACACACACTTGACCCGCACTACATGCCATTCGCAGGCGCACAGCGAACACGCCAGATAGCGCAAACCGTTGTGTTTGCCGCGATGGCGGATGACACCGGCCATTGCCGGCGACCCGCAGGCCGGGCATTGGCTGAGGCTGTCGCCAGGTTTGAGTTTCAGGCTCGGCGCACTGAGTAACCAGTGACTCCACGCCACCTGCAACGCCGCGCCGAGAAACGGCACCAGTTGCGCCGGCACCATCGAATACTGGCCACTGACCAAGGCAACGGCCCAACTGCGCAACTGGCCAGGGCTGGCAGCGCACAACGTGTCCACCGCATCAACGACAGCAAGCTGTTCAACCGGCTGATAGCGTTTTAATAAAGCGTCGAGATAAGCCTGCCAGCCCTCTTCGCGCACCAACGTATCGGCAGCGAACGGCGGCAAACCGTGTTGCTGACACGCCTCAATGCGCTGCGCATCGAATGGCGCCGTCAGCGGCGGATCGTCCATGACTTGTTGCTGAACCTGGCACAACCCGGCGATCAGGCGCAGATAATCGGTCAACGGATGCCCCTCGGCCAGTTGCTCCAGGCGCTGGGCGCGCAGGGAAAACAGGTTATGCGGTGGCAGATACAGAAACGGCGGCGAACTGGCCGCCGCTTCGATTTCTCCGGGTTCGAGAATGGTTGGCAAAAGTCAGCCCTTTTTCGTCGCCGGTCGTTCCGGCGTCTCTTTATGAAGTTCATCGCGGGTGATGTCGCGATACCAGAGCTCGTGGTGTTTTTTCGCCCAGGCGCGGCTGACCCAGCCATGCATCATCGCGTCGATCGAGCCCTTGATCCACAGCCCGGCGTAGATGTGAATGATGATGCTCAGGATCAACACAAACCCGGCCAACGCATGCAACAGCATCGCCCAGCGGATCACGGTGATGCCGAAAAATGCGCTGAAATACGCCCGCCAGATCACCAGCCCGGTGAACAACAGCCCCAGCATGCACAGCAGTAAAGTCCAGAACAGCAGCTTCTGCCCGGCGTTGTACTTGCCCACCGGTGGCACGCTCTGTTCGTCGTTGACCAGCACCCGATCAATACGGCGCAGCCACTTCCCGTCATTGGCGATAAAGACGTTCGCGCGCCAGAAACGAAAAACCAGCCCAAGGAACAACAGAAACATCAGCACGCCCATGAACGGGTGCAGAATCCGCGTCCACGGCCCGCCGCCGAACAGGTTGCTCAGCCAGAACATCGAGGGATGAAACAGCGCGAGCCCAGACAGCCCGGCCATGAAGAACAGGATCGCCACCAACCAGTGATTGGTGCGCTGGTTGGCGGTGTAACGCAGGATCGTCTTGTTGCTCATGGCCGGTCCTCCCCGCGTGGATCGAAGGTGTGTACCGCCGGATCAACGACATGCACCGAAGCATCGGGAGGTGCCGAATGCTCGTCTTCTTCGACGCGGTTCGGCCCGATTCGCACATAGTGGAAGAACCCTGCCAGCACCGCCGCGCCCATGGCCAGCAAGCCAAGGGGTTTGCTGATGCCTTTCCACAGGCCTACCAAAGGACTGATCGCCGGACTATCCGGCAGCCCCGCGTAGATGTTCGGCGTGTCGGCATGGTGCAGCACGTACATGACGTGGGTGCCGCCAACCCCTGACGGGTCATACAGGCCAGCGTTGTCAAAGCCACGACTCTTGAGATCGACGATGCGCTCGGCGGCGTGTTCCTTCATGTCTTCCTTGGTGCCGAAAACGATAGCGCCGGTCGGGCAGGTTTTCACGCAGGCCGGCTCCAGCCCGACCGCGACCCGATCCGAGCACAAGGTGCATTTGTAAGCCTTGTGATCTTTCTGCGAGATTCGCGGAACGTCGAACGGGCAACCGGTGATGCAATAACCACAACCGATGCAGTGATCCTGATCGAAATCGACGATGCCGTTGGCGTGCTTGATGATCGCACCTGGACTGGGGCACGCCGCCAGGCAACCGGGCTCGGCGCAGTGCATGCAGCCGTCCTTGCGGATCAGCCATTCGAGGTTGCCGGCGTCGGTTTCGTGCTCGGTGAAACGCATCAACGTCCAGGTTTCTGCGCTCAAGTCCTGCGGATTGTCGTAGGTACCGTAGTTGTGACCAATATCGTCGCGCAACTCGTTCCATTCCGAGCACGCGACCTGACAGGCCTTGCAGCCGATGCATTTGGTGGTGTCGATCAGCTTCGCCACCTCCTGCTGATGCCTCACCGACGGCGGCTGTGTGGTCGTGGCCGAGCGGGCAATGATGTCTTGGCTGGCCATTTATAGATTCTCCACTATAGCTTCTCCACGTTGACCAGGAATGACTTGGATTCCGGGGTCTGGGTGTTGCCATCGCCGAGGAACGGCACCAGGGTGTTGGTCAGGTATCCGTGCCGCGTCAGCCCGGTGAACCCCCAGTGAAGCGGGATGCCGATCTGGTGCACTACCTGGCCATTGACCTGCAACGGACGGATTCTTTTGGTCACCACAGCCACCGCTTCAATGAAGCCGCGCTTGCAACTGACCCGTACCCGATCACCGGCAGCGATGCCCTTCTCTTTCGCCAGCACTTCGCCGATCTCGACAAACTGCTCGGGCTGGGTAATCGCGTTCAACTTGCAGTGCTTGCTCCAGAAGTGGAAATGCTCGGTGAGCCGGTAACTGGTGCCCGCGTAGGGGAAGTCCTTGGCCTCGCCGAGGCTGTCCCAGACCGAATCAAAGATCCGCGCCGCCGGGTTGCTGGTAGCGTTCTTGTTCTGCGGGTGCAGCGGGTTGATGCCAATCGGCGTCTCGAACGGTTCGTAATGCTCGGGGAATGGCCCTTCGGTCATCTTGTCGACGGCGAAGAACCGCGCCACGCCCTCGGGGTTCATGATGAACGGGTTCATCCCGGCTTCTGGCGGTATGTCGGCCTTGTAGTCCGGCACATCGGTGCCGCCCCAGGTTTTGCCGTTCCACCACACCAAGCGCTTTTTCGGATCCCACGGCTTGCCCGCAACGTCCGCCGACGCGCGGTTGTAGAGAATCCGCCGGTTGGCCGGCCAGGCCCACGCCCAACCCAGATGCTGGTGCATGCCATAGGGGTCGGCATTGTCACGCCGGGCCATCTGGTTGCCGGCCTCGGTCCAACTGCCGGCAAAAATCCAGCAGCCGGACGCGGTGCTGCCATCGTCCTTGAGCTGGGCGAAACCGGCCAGTTGCGTATTGCCCTTGATCTTCGCGCCGCTGGCATCGTTGAAGTCTGTCGTGGCGTAGCCGTTTATCTCCTTGGCGATTTCCTCGGGGGAAGGTTCAGTGGCAATTTTGTAGGGCCAGGACAGTTTCAACAGCGGATCGGCGAAGGTGCCGCCGTTTGCCGCATAGCGCTGGCGCAGACGCAGGAACAACTCGCTCATGATCTGGACGTCCGTGCGCGCCTCGCCAGGTCCATCCGCCCCCTTCCAGTGCCATTGCAACCAACGACTGCTGTTGACCAGTGAGCCATCTTCTTCGGCAAAGCAGGTAGTCGGCAGGCGGATCACTTCGGTCTGGATGTCGGCGCTTTTCACATCGTTGTAAGGGCCGACGTTTTCCCAGAACTGCGAGGTTTCGGTGGCCAGCGGGTCCATCACCACCAACCATTTCAACTTGGCCAGTGCCGCCATCACCCGGTTCTTGTCCGGCAGCGCAGCGATCGGGTTGAACCCCTGGCACATGTAGCCGTTGACCTTGCCCAGACTCATCAGGTCGAACATCTTGAGGATGTCGTAATTGGGGATGTCGAGTTTCGGCAGGTAGTCGTAACACCACTGGTTCTCGGCGGTGGCATTGGCGCCGTACCAGGCCTTCATCAGGCTGACGTGGAACTTGCTGTAGTTCTGCCAGGAGGACAACTGCCCGGGGCGCAGCGGTTTTTGCGTGCGTTTGGTGATGTAGGCGCTGTAGTCCTGCTCGGCGTCCTGCGGCAGCGTCAGGTAGCCCGGCAGCAAGTTGGACAACAAGCCCAGATCCGTCAGGCCCTGAATATTGGAGTGTCCGCGCAAGGCATTGACGCCACCGCCCGGCATACCCACGTTGCCTAACAGAAGCTGCACCATTGCCGCACTGCGAATGATCTGCGAACCGGTCGAGTGCTGTGTCCAGCCCAGGGCGTAGAGAATCGTCATGGTCTTGCCGGGCTGGGCGCACGTAGCGATTTCGCCCCAGATTTTCTGCATCGCATCGACCGGCATGCCGCAAATCTGGCTCACCAGTTCGATGTTGTAGCGGCTGTAATGCTGCTTCATCAATTGATAGACGCAGCGCGGGTCCTGCAGCGTCGGGTCGATTTTGACGAAACCGTCCTCACCGATTTCATAGCCCCACCCGGACTTGTCGGTGTAACTGCGTTTGGCCGCATCGTAGCCACTGAAAATGCCATCTTCGAAGCCATACCCGGCTTTGACGATGAACGACACGTCGGTGTAGTTGCGCACGTATTCGTGCTGGATCTTGTCCTCGGTGAGCAGGTAATTGATCAACCCGCCCATGAAAGCAATGTCGGTGCCGGTGCGGATCGGCGCGTAATAATCGGCCACTGACGCGGTGCGGGTAAAACGCGGATCGACCACGATCAGCCGCGCAGCGTTGTGTGCTTTGGCTTCGGTCACCCATTTGAAGCCGCACGGATGCGCTTCTGCGGTGTTGCCGCCCATCACCAGAACCAGATTCGCGTTGGCGATATCGGTCCAGGTATTGGTCATGGCACCACGGCCGTACGTCGGGGCAAGACTTGCCACCGTCGGGCCGTGTCAGACACGCGCCTGGTTATCGAACCCCAGCATGCCGAGACTGCGGATGACCTTGTGCGTCATGTACCCCGCTTCGTTGGACGAAGCTGAAGCGGCAAGAAACCCGGTGGTAAGCCAGCGATTGACTGTTTCACCTTTTTCATTCTGCTCGACGAAATTGGCGTCGCGGTCGGCTTTCATCAAATCGGCGATGCGATCGAGCGCTTGATCCCAACTGATCCGCGTCCACTCGCTGCTGCCCGGTTTGCGCGTTTGCGGGTACAGCAAGCGGCCCGGGCTGTGAATGAAGTCCAGCAGGCCCGCGCCTTTTGGACAGAGGGTGCCACGATTGACCGGATGGTCGGCGTCGCCCTCGATATGGATGATATTTTGCGCGACGTTCTTCGCAGCATCGCCCTGGCTGTACATGATCAAACCGCAACCGACCGAGCAATACGGGCAGGTGTTGCGGGTTTCATGGGTGTGGGCAAGCTTGAAGTGGCGCACCTGCTCGGCGAAGGCAAGCGTCGGGGCCATGCCCAACGCGCCAAGGCTTGAGCCTGCAAGGCCGATACCGGCGACCTTGAAGAACTGACGACGGCTGAGATCCATCGTGCACTCCTGATCAGGTGGAACCCGGTACTGGCGCCGGGTTGTATCTGGACAATCACGGTTGCGGCAGGATGACTGCCGGCTTTTTCACTGTAGACAAAGACCCTGCCACCTGCGTGAAAACCGACCGTCGGCCGTTTGTCGAGCGATCTCATGGCTTCATCCAGAGCCTCGCGGGCGCTGGCTTGCCAACGATAACGGTTTGTCACGCACCCTCAATATTGACTGTGCCGACGCCATCGCGGGCCAGCCAACTCCCACCGGGATCGTGTTGGGCTTAGAATGGCCGACAGAATTAACCCCGCCTTCACGAGACCGCGCATGACTTTTGACTTTGATCAGGTATTCGACCGCCACAACACCGGTAGCACCAAGTGGAGCCGCTATGCAGCCGACGTGTTGCCTATGTGGGTCGCTGATATGGATTTCGCCGCGCCACCGGTTGTCATCGAGGCCCTGCAGCAGCGCTTGCTGCATCCGCTGGTGGGTTACAGCGTGGCCCAGGACAACCTGCGCGAAGCCATCGTTGCCGACCTCTGGAACAAGTTCGCCTGGCAGGTCAAACCGCAAGAGCTGATCTTCCTGCCGGGCGTTGAGTCGGGCTTCAACATGGCGCTCAAAGCCCTGGTTCAGTCTCAGCAGAACGTCGTGGTCCAAGTGCCGAACTATCCACCGCTGCGTCACGCGCCGGGGCATTGGGGCTTGAACAAGGTTGAGCTGCAATTCACGCCGCAGGCCGACGGCACCTACGCCACACCACTGGATAGCCTGCGTGATTCGCTGAACGGCGGCGGCGCCCTGCTGTTGAGCAACCCGCACAACCCGATCGGCAAAGTGTTTGGCCGCGAAGAGCTGCAAGCAGTGGCGGACATCTGTGTTGCGCAGGACGCCTGGATCATCTCCGATGAAATCCACGCCGAACTGTGCTTCGACGGTCGCGTCCACATTCCGACTGCGTCCCTGAGCCCGCAAATCGCTCAGCGCACCATCACCCTGATGTCCGCGAGCAAGGCTTACAACATTGCCGGCCTGAAAACCTCGTTCATGATCATTCAGGACGCCGCGCTGCGTGAACGCGTCAACCACGCCCGTTGCGGCATGGTCGACAGCGTCAATCCGCTGGGCATGGAAGCGACTCGCGTGGCCTACAGCGAAGCCGGCCCATGGCTCGCCGAGATGAAAACCTACCTGCAGGCCAACCGGGATTATCTGGTTGAAGCGGTGCGCAGCCGCTTGCCGGGCGTGACCATGAATGTGCCGCAGGGCACTTATCTGGCCTGGCTCGATTGCTCGGCGCTGGATCTGGCCAACCCGCAGCAGTTTTTCCTTGAGCAGGCCAAGGTAGGGTTGAGCGCCGGTCTGGATTTTGGCGACCAAAGCCAACAGTTCGTACGCCTGAACTTTGGCTGCCCGCGCTCCATGCTCGAAGAAGGTATTGCGCGCATGGAGCGGGCACTGGCCAACCGCTGAATCTGAAAGCATCGCGAACCTGCTGCACGGCATCAGCGCACAACCGATCCTTGCCGGCCCTGAACAACGCAAAAACCAAAAACCCGAAAGTCTTCAGCAAAAAAATGGATCTCTCGCGGATTCTCAGTGGTCACAACCTTAACCCCTCGCCGGGAGTCACCGGCGGGGCCCGGCACGTTCGGTTCCCGTGTGGCGAAAGGCCTATGACAAGGAACCCCGAAGATTAAGGTTACGGTCATGAAAGAATGCTCGACTCCTGCGCAAATCAAGGCATGCAGGGCTTTGGCCCTGGAACGCAATCGTCAATTGTTCGAACAAGCGCAAGCGCTGAATCGAGCGGCGCATGAATTACTCGAAGCCGGGCAACTGGATTTCGAACAGTTTGAGCACTACCGGGCCTTGCGCCGAAAAGCCGATGTGAAGTTCGCCGATGCCATTGAGCACCTGTGCGTATTGAATGAAGATTTCCCGCCGATTCCGATGTCAGTGCAGAACTCGCAGGGGTTGCGTCGCCAGCTTGAGACCAGTTGATGATCAAACGCCCCAGAAAAGCCCGGCCTTCGTCGCCGGGCTTTTCTTTGATCAGCTTCCCGGATTGGTGAACTGTATGTACACCGAATAACTGCCCAGCAGCACCCAAAACGTCGCAAAGATCCACGGCGTGCGCAGGGAAAACAGCAACGACTTGCGATAGCCCTTATGACTCGACTCCATTTCGCTGAACAGCGGTGACTCGTCATAGGCCAAGCCCATCAGCGGCTCGCTGAGCAGCAAATGGCTTTGTTTGAAGTGCCAGTGGTCGATGATCTCGTATGCCGCACGAATTCCCGGCCAGGCGTTGAGCGAACTGAGCAGCCCGAGTAGCGCCAGAAACGCCGGCACCACCAAGGTAAACAACTTGCCCCACTCTGGGTTGAGGTTGGACATGCACGATGCAAAGGCAATCACCAGAAACGACTGTGCGGCCAGATAAGCGTCGGTGCGATTGGCGAGAATGCTGGTTTCGTACTGGATCTCCCGGCGATAGAAATCCAGCCGTTCCTTGGGCGAGCCGAACATCTTGGCGTCATGTTCGGTCAGGGTTTCTTCAGCGGTCGGCTGGGTCAATATACGAGACAAGGGACGCACGCTCCGGAGCGGGGGGAACCGTTTAGAAGCATCGCGTTACGCACTAGTTCAGCCGGATTTACCGGGCGTCATTCAATCCGGTTGCGCAGGCGCTTCGTTATGGATGGCCCACCAGCGTGGCAACAACTGTTTGATCCGACGCTCGGCAAAGCGGTCGTCGATCAGCATCACCACGCCGCGATCCTCGCGGGTGCGGATCACGCGTCCGGCCGCCTGGACGACTTTCTGCACGCCAGGAAACAGGTAGGTGTAGTCGTAGCCAGCACCGAAAATCGCCGCCATGCGCCGTTTCAACTGTTCATTGACCGGATTGAGTTGCGCCAGTCCCAGCGTGGCGATGAACGCGCCGATCAGGCGCGCGCCCGGCAAGTCGATACCCTCGCCGAAGGCCCCGCCCAAGACCGCAAAGCCAACGCCCTGACTCTCGGCGGTGAACTGGTCGAGAAAGGCCTGCCGCGCCCCTTCGACCATGCCTCGCGACTGCTGCCACAGGGTGATGGTTGGGTGCCGTTCGGCCAGTAACGTTGCCACCTGTTGCAGGTAATCGAAACTGCTGAAGAACGCCAGATAGTTGCCCGGGCGCTCGCTGAACTGCCGGGCGATCAGTTCGACAATCGGCTCCAGCGATGCCTGGCGATGATTGAAGCGTGTCGAAATCCGGCTGATGACCTGCACCTGCAATTGCTCGGCGCTGAACGGCGACTCGACGTCAATCCAAACGGTGTCGGCCGGCGTGCCGAGCAAATCGGCGTAATAGTGACGCGGGCTCAGCGTGGCGGAAAACAGCACGCAGCTACGCGCCGCTTTGAGGCGCGGGCCAATGAACGCCGCCGGCACTACGTTGCGCAGGCACAGTTGCGATAGCGGGCGTTTACGGTCGAGGTCGCGCTTGCTGATGTCGAACAGGAAATGCGCGTCGTACAGTTCCGCCACCCGGGAAAATTGCAGCAAATCGAAGTAGAAGTTCTGCAATCCACTGTCGAGCCCTTGCGGGTGATCATTGAGGTAGTCGCCAATGGCTGCGCTACACAGGGCGATCGCCTGCAGGAGTTTTTCCGGAGCCTTGTCATAGGCCTGATACGGCGCCAGTTGCGGCGCCTGCAACGCATTCCACTCACGGTTGACCCGTTGCAGGGAGTTTTTCAGCGCTTGGGGGGCTGTTTTGCGAACGCTGCCCAGCGTGGCTTGATCGAGACTGGCGCTGTACATCTGCCGACCGCGCTCAACGAGGTTGTGTGCTTCGTCCGCCAGGACCGCCACCTTCCATTGATTGAGCTGTGCGAGGCCGAACAGCAACGCGCTGAAATCGAAGTAATAGTTGTAGTCGGCGATCACCACGTCCGCCCAACGGGCCATTTCCTGGCTCAGGTAATACGGACACACCGAATGCTGTGCAGCGACTTCACGCATCGCCGCTTGATCGAGCCGGCGGATTCGACTGGCCGCTTCACGGGCGGCCGGCAGGCGATCATAAAAGCCCTGGGCCAACGGACAGGACTCGCCGTGACAGGCCTTGTCCGGGTGTTCGCAGGCCTTGTCCCGAGCCACCATCTCCAGCACGCGCAGGGGCAAGGTGGCCGATTGATCGAACAACACCTGACTGGCATCCAGCGCCAGTTTGCGCCCCGGTGTCTTGGCGGTCAGAAAGAACACTTTGTCCAGTTGCTGCGGTGCCAACGCCTTGAGCATCGGGAACAGCGTACCGAGGGTTTTGCCGATGCCGGTGGGCGCTTGCGCCATCAGACAACGGCCCGTGCTGACAGCCTTGAATACCGATTCCGCCAGATGGCGTTGCCCCGGACGAAAATCCGCATGGGGAAACACCAATTGCTGCGCGGCCAGATTACGCGCCTGGCGATGCACCATTTCCCGTTCGGCCCAATGCAGGAACAAAGCGCATTGCTGCTCGAAGAAAACCTGCAAGGTCTGGGCGCTGAACGCATCCACCAGACAGGTTTCCTTTTCGCTGACGATGTCGAAATACACCAGCGCCAGATTGATCTGCTCAAGTTGCAGTTTGCAGCACATCAGCCACCCGTAGACCTTCGCCTGCGCCCAGTGCAACTGTCGGTGATTGGCCGGTTGTTTGCTCAGATCGCCGCGGTAGGTTTTGACTTCTTCGAGGCAGTTCCGCCCCGGGTCGTAGCCATCCGCCCTGCCCTTGACCTTCAACTGGCGGAACTCACCTTCCAGTGCCACTTCGCTTTGATAGGTGTCGCTGCGCCTGGACGCGACGGTGCGATGGCCGGCCATGCCTTCGAGTGCCGTCGGTGACGGCGTGAAGCGCAGGTCGAGGTCGCCGGTCTTGGCGGTGAACTCACACAGCGCGCGCACCGCAACGCTGTAGCTCAAGCGCTCTGCTCCGCCCATTGCACGTAACACACCGCGACCGGCATCTGGTGTTGGTGGCAAAACTCCAGCCAGCGCAGTTGGTTGTCCTGCAAGCGGTCGCCAGGACCTTTGACTTCGATCATTCGATAGGTTTTGTGCTGCGGCCAGAACTGGATCAGGTCCGGCATGCCGGTACGGTTGGCCTTGATGTCGAGCAGCAAACGCTGGAACCAGTGTTTGAGGTGTTCGGCGGGCAGACAGGCCAGCGCCTGCTCCAGTAATTCTTCATTCAATGCACCCCAGAACACGAACGGCGACTGTATGCCCCACTTGGCGACAAAGCGCTCGCGGATGGTGGCGGCATAACGGCCATCCTCCAGCTCAGCGAGGCAGGCTTGAAACACGTCGGCGCGGCGTTGCGAGAAGTCTTCATTGAGCAGGTCCACCGGCCCGCGCTGAAACGGGTGAAAGAACGCCCCCGGCAACGGTGCGAATATCGCCGGCCAGCAGAGCAACCCGAACAATGAGTTGATCAGGCTGTTTTCAACGTAATGCACCGGGCCCTCTTCGTCATGCAAGTGCGCCTGCACGTAATACTCCACCGACAGCGCGGGATCGCTGCGCGGCAAGTGCAGATCCAGACGCTCCACCGGTTTTGTCATCGCACGTTTGAGCGGCGGACCACCGAGTTTGCGCCGCAAGCGCGGCAAAATCCGTTGCAGGCCTTGCTGCTCGGCAGCGCTTTCGGGGGTTTGTTCGGCGAGCGTGGCCAGTTCCAGCGCCCGGCCGTATTCGCTGCGGCGTTCCAGCACGCGGATCATCCGCAAGCGAGCACCGGGATAGGCGCAATCGCGATAGACAGTCAGGGCCAAAGCAAACTCGCTGATGCGTTCGCAGTATTGGGCGATCTGGAACAACACCTTGGCGCGTCGCCGTTGCAGCCAGGGGTTGTCGAAGTGCAAGGCGCTGACCTGCCCGACAATGGTTTCCAGTGGCTCACCGGCCTCGAAGCGCAATTGGCAGTGGTGCAGAAACAGACACGCGTCGACGTCCTCACGGCTGCGCAGACCACGGGAATCGGCGCAGAACTCGACTTTTTCGTAGGTAAAGATGCCGAGGTCAGCCAACACGAATTCGGACCAGTCCTGATACAGGTTGCCGAAAAACATCAGTCGCAAGCGATCGCACAGGTCCATGATGGTCAGGCTGAACAAGCGATCAGCCAGCAGAGGCGCCCAGTCGCGCAGGCTTCTGGCTTCGGGGAACTGCTCGGCGAGCAGCGCCAGCCAGTCGTCCTTGCGCCCCTTGGGTTGCTCGATAAAGGCGCCGAACGCTTGCACAATCTCGGCTTTGAGCAACACAT
Source organism: Pseudomonas sp. NPDC087614 (assembly GCF_044743485.1). Lineage (NCBI taxonomy): Bacteria > Pseudomonadati > Pseudomonadota > Gammaproteobacteria > Pseudomonadales > Pseudomonadaceae > Pseudomonas > Pseudomonas sp. NPDC087614. Next base: position 17,837 of record NZ_JBIUWN010000004.1, read on the forward strand.
CAAACAGTTCTGCCATCGCCAACGGCGCGTGTTCGTCGAGCCAGCCGCAAGCCAGCAACGGTTGCGCCGCACAGGCGATATCGCCGATTTCCGCGTAACTGAGCTTGCCGGCACGAAAATGCACGCCCTTGCGCATGACCATCCGCACCAGCAAGCCCTGCGACGCGCGAGGCAACGTTTTGAAGTCGCCGATAAATGCGTGCTCCGCTTCGCTCAATACATCGGCATAACGAAGCTCAAGCCAATCAAGCACTTGCCGGAAGTTGTTGAGGTAATAGAACGGATCATCAAGGGGATTGGCAGTCACGGGAATTCAGGGCCATGGAGGACGAATACTGGTTATGCGTACAGATAACAGCTCTGCCCCACCCGGCGCAAACGGAAAAAGATAAATGGCATTTTTAACCGGCCAATAGAACTTTTCCCGGCGCGATGGCACCAACCGCCTAGGACTCCGACATTGCTCGGTATCACGCGAAATGAGGCATTTGAGGTGGATATGAATATCAAGACACTGGGCATCCCCCTGGCGGTAGCGGCCCTGCTGACCTTGGGCGGTTGCTCGACCCAGACCGTGGTCACCCTGCAAAACGGCACTCAGTACCTGACCAAGGACATGCCGAAAACCGAAACCAGGGATGGCTTCTACGAGTTCGAGGATATTTCCGGTGCGAAAGTCAAAGTACGCGCCGACGACGTGGCCACGGTGCGCAAGGAAGACTGACCGTTGCGGGCGGAGCTGCCGTTGCGGCAGCTCCTGAAGGCCATTTACTCAGATATCGTCATTCCAGGAATGCTGTTATCACAACGCATGTAAGTCCCGCCACGCCGGGCGACTTCCCTCTGTAAGCGCTGGCACCGTTCAAGCTCCTGCTGGACCATGCGATCGATGCTCAGATTGCCGGTGGTTTGCGGTTGTTTCCCGTCCCCCAGGCGGATAGTCACGAACGGTTGTTCGGGCTGAATCTGAAAGCGGCTTTTCTCTTCGGCGGGTTCCACCACCTCGGTTTTAGCCGGGCCAGGCAGTTGATCGTCGGTTATTCCATAACGGCTCAGGATCGAGCTTTGAGGCAGATCGGCCCAGGCATTGGCCGAACTCAGCGCCAGCCCCACAAACCCGACATACCTCTTGAAACCTCTCACGTTTGAATCTCCTGTACTCAATGGCTGCCTGTACATGACGTGCGCGCACGCCCAGGCTTTAGTGCCGATTCCTGTTACTGCAGGGGTTGAGAGTCAGGTAGTGGCCAATGAGTCACTTTTTACCGCCGCGCTATTGGACTTCGCGAACAAGCCCGCCCCACAGGGAACCTGTGAGCGACACAGATCCAGTGTAGTAGCGGGCTTGCTCGCGAAGGGGCCCTTACAGCCCCCCCACCAACATCAAGCGATCACAATCGCGTCGCCACTCAAGCTATTGAGCGAGACCCCGACCAACGTTACCGAATCACTGCCAAACGTCAGCAGCGTGTCCTGCCCCACCGATGAGGCATGAGCGCGGAAGTCTTCGTTGGGCAAAACACCCTGTACGCCGAAGAACACCAGCTTGTCGTTCGACGTAAAACCCACCACCCGATCCTGGCCGAACGCGCCGTTGAATACGAACGTATCGGCCCCGCCACCCGATTCCATCAAGTCATTACCGGCGCCGCCGACAAATACGTCATTGCCCGCGCCGCCGATCAAATGGTCGTTGCCATCCAGGCCAAACAACCAGTCACCACCGGCATGTGCCTTAAGCGTGTCAGCGCCATATGTGCCCTTCACACTGGATTCGTACGCCGTGACATTGTTGCCGACCTTCAGTCCGCCGGCCGTGACGCTGTGGGTCACATCATCCTTGAACAGGCCCCAGAGGAAACCTGGCTCCCTGGTGACGATGCTGCCGATGTCGCGGGTCAGGCTGATCCCGCCATTGGCATCGCGAATGTACAGATTGCCCGCACCATCATTGGCGAAGTCGAACTTGTTCACCGATTGCTGCAGATCCAGGGTATTGCTGCCCTGTCCGCCAAGGATGATGTTGTAGCCGCCGCTGTCGCGGAAAGTGTCGTTGCCGGCGCGGCCCTCCAGATAGTCATTGCCACTGCCGCCCTGGATCAGATCGTTGCTGTCGCTGCCGATGATGAACGTGCTGCCCTTGTGGGTTTCGGCGTAGCGATTGAGGTCCTGCACCCAGGTATTGGCCCGCGCGGGGTCCGACAGGTTGGCGACGATGATCGTCGAGTCCTTGCTGGTCAGGTCGTAGAACTTCGACTCGATGACCCGATTCATCCCGTCGCCATAGGCGGTGGGCAGGTGCGAGATCCAGGTTGGGATGTTGAGGATCGAGTACGGCAGCACATTCCATGCGTTCGAAGCGTAGTGGTCATTGAAGCTGACGATGTTGTCGGTGGCCGACTCCTTGGGCGCATCGTGCACGCCGACCGAAGCGCCGGTGAACGTCGAGCCGTCGAGCGCGCGAAACACCGGGTCGTTCTCGTAGCCGACGTTGAGCACCTTGTCAGTGCTGCTTTGGGTCGGCGAGGCGTAGGCGATGTAGTTGGAATCGGCGAAGAACCCGCCCCACTTGCCGCTGCTCAAGTCCGCCATGCTGTTGACCGCGAGGCCACCGAGGCTGTGGCCGCTGACCAGCACGTCCTTGCCGCTGAGGCCGTTGGCCTTGGCGAACGCCACCACGTCATTGAGCAGATTGCCGAAGGCTTCGCCGACGTAGTTCTTGGCGTAATCCTTGGGGCCGAACGCCGCGAGCAGGTCATTGATCACGTCGCCGATCGAGTCACCAATGAGGATTTCCCGCGGGCCACTGGTGCCGCGAAAGGCAATGCCCAGTTCGGTGAGATGACCTTGTGCGTCGTACTTGCCGAGGATTTCGACTTGAGCGCTGGTGTAACCGGCCTTCTCGCCAAAGAAGGTTCCGCGCGCGTCGGTCTTGCCGTCGTAACCCAATTGCGAGGCAGTGATCGGCGTCCAGCCCGCCTTCTTCACCGCATCAAGCGCGAGTTTTTCCGAGTCGGGATTCCACGGAACACCGGGGATCACCCCTTGTGAATCGGTGCCACCAATCAGCGCGGTAACCAGCGTGGCCGGCAGGCCGAGACCGAAGCCGTTGTGCTGGTACCCGGCGGCAAAGCCGTTATCGAGGTTGTGGTAGGAATACAGCGTGATGGCCATGGCGTCGCTGAACAACGCCTTGGAATCGGCTGTACCGAAGTTTTTGTAGTCATACACACCCATTGCCATTGCCTCTCTTCTTGTTGGAATTGTTCAGAGATAGCTCACAGCCAGGGCGCCCCACGCGGGACGCCCCGGAGCATTTCAACACATCGTGTACATCGCTCTATGCGAGCAGGATCTAAGCGAACACGAACGCCGAGTCCGACAGGTTAGCCACTCCAACCCCGATCAGGGTCACGGCATAGTCGCCAATCTTCAGCACTGTATCGTTGCCAGCCTGCGCGACATGTTGCTTGTAGTCGTAGCCCTGGCCCGCACCTTCGACGCCCATGAACACCAGTTTGTCGTTGCCCTGATACCCGTTGATGGCATCAAAACCGAACGCGCCGCTGAACAGGAAGGTGTTGTTGCCACCCACCGCGGTCATCACGTCGTTACCGGCGCCGCCCACGAACGTCACATGGCCCTTGTCGCTGATCAGTTGGTCGTCACCTCCCAGACCGAACAGCCAGTCACCGTCGGCCGTCGCGTGCAGCGCATTGCCGTATGCATCGCCGTTGAGTGAATGGTTGTACTGCGTGAGTTCGCTGCCATGGGTCAGCCCCTTGGCGGTGACGCCCCAGGTGATGTCCTTGCTGCCCCACCATGAACCCGCCTCCTTGCTCACCAGCGCGCCAATGTCGCGAGTCATGCTGATGCCGCCGTAGGCGTCGCGCACGTACAGCGTGCCGTCACCGTCGTTGGCGAAGCTGAAGTTCTGCAACGGTTTGTGCAGCTCAAAGGTGTTGTGGCCCTGGCCGCCGAGCAGGATGTTGAAGCCGCCATCATCCCGAAAACGGTCATCACCGCCCAAGCCTTCGAGGAAGTCGTTGCCCGCCCCGCCCTTGAGCCAGTCATTGCTGTTTGTGCCGATGATGAAGGTGCTGCCAGTGTGCGGTTCGCCGCTGCGCCCCAAGTCTTCGACCCAGGTGTTACCCCGGGATGACGCCTCCAGATTGGAGACGATGATGGTCGAGTCCTTGCTGGTCAGGTTGTAGAACGTTGAGCCAATGACCCGATTCAAACCATCGGCATACCCCAGCGAACCATGCACCGACCAGCTCAGCGGATTGATGATGCTGAACGGCACCAGATTCTGTGCGGTAGACGCGTAGTTGTCGTTGAAGTTGACGATATTGTCGGTGGTCGAATCATGCGGCTTGTCGTGTTTGCCCATCGAGGCGCTGCTGAACGTGGTGCCGTCGAGCACGCGGAACACCGGATCGTTCTCGTAGCCGATGTTCAGCACGTGGGTACCGGTGCTGCTCTGGGTGGGCGAAGCGAAGGCGATGTAGTTGGCATCCTTGAAAAAACCGCCCCAGTGACTGGCGCTCAGATCCGCGACGCTGTTGACGCCCAGGCCGCCAAGGCTGTGGCCGCTGATCAGCACGTCTTTGGCGGCGATGCCGTGAGCAATGGCAAACGTTGCGACAGCCTTGAGCAGGTTGTCGAACGCATTTTTGGCGTAGTTGCTCGCGTAATCCGACGGCCCGACGGCGGCCAGCAGGTTGTTTTTCAAGTCGCCGAAGGTGTCGCTGTAACCCAGCCCACCGGTGCCACGAAAGGCAATGCCGATACCAATCAACTGGCCGGCGGCGTCGTATTTGCCGAGCACTTCGGCCTCGGCGCTGGTGAAGCCGTCCTTCTCGCCGAAGAGCGTTCCCTGCGCGCCGACGTTGCCCTGATAACCCAGCGCCGTCGCCGTGACCGGCCTCCAACCGGTCGCCGGCAATGGCTGCCCCGTCGGCGTGTAGGCGTACAGCGTCAGTGCGATGGCATCGCTGTACAACGCTTTGCCATCGGCATTTTTGTAATCAAACAGCCCCATGTTGTGCTCCCTCTTTCAAATCAGAACTGCCAGTCCAGAGTCAGGCCAACACCGTGGTCTTTCTCATGGGAACCGATCAGCCCGTTGTAATCCAGGTTGACCCGCACATCGCGATTGAGCGCCAGACCGGCACGCACGCCGACCACAGCAGCATCACGCTCCATCGACACACTCTGCACCTTGAACGCACTGTTGCCGTTGGCGAAGGCCAGGTGACTCTCGGCATCAACGCTGCTCAGGTTGTGTTGCCAGCCCAGGCTCGCACCCAGTTCCAACTGGTGCTTGTCCGACAGGGCAAACGTGCGTTTGGCCCGTACACCGAGGGTCGACAGCACTGCATCACGATTGTCTTCGCCGCCCTTCAGTGCGGTGGCGTCACCCTTCTCGGTGAAGCTGTCGCTGTTGAGGTGCACGTAAGCCAGATTGGCGAACGGTTCCAGGTTCATCGGTTGCAGACGCAGATCGTAAGCCGCCTCTGTGAACAATTGCGCAGTGCTCGCATCGCGTTTGACCTTCTGCTTGCCGCTGACATCGGCCAATTGCAGGTCACGTTTCACATCGATGCGATGCCAGCTATACGCACCGCCAACGGTCAGGCGCAACGCATCGATTTCATGGCCCAGATAGGCACCCAAGTGATAACTGTCGACCGACGCCGAGGAATGCGTGCCACTGCCCATGTTCAACGAGCTGTCGCTATAACCGGTCACGAAGCCCAGACGGGTATCTTCAGTTATCAAGCCGTCAACGCCGGCCAGCAAGCCGCCGATGGAGGTGGTGCTGTCAGCATTTTTGTACCCGCCGTCACTGCTCCCCCAGGAACCCAGCACCTTGACCCAAGCGTTGCTGCGATCGTCGGTGGGGGCATTGGCATTGAACAGGTCACGTTCGCGCAGACGTTCACCCACGGCATCGCGCAGGTAACGGCTGTCGTTGATCAACAGGGTACCAATGGCCGGGTGAATCTCACCGGACAACTGCTGGAACGCTTGCTGCGCCGATGCCGCGTTTGGTGACAACAACAGCGTTTCGAACAGGGCATTGCCCGCGCCCAAACGCTCGGCAGCGGCACCGACGGCGCGCTGGTTCGGCGTCAGCCCCACGCTGGCGAACGATGCGTCGTTACGCCCCACCGCCAGTTGAATGCCACCTGCCGAGTAATCGAGGGTGCCACCGAGGAACGCGTAGTCCGGCAGCACCTGCCCGAAGCGTCCTTCGATACCGCCCGCCGCTTGCAGGATGTTGTATTGGGTGCCCAGCAGGCTTTTCACTTGGCCGGTGGTCAGCAGTGTCGGGCTGTTTTCCAGCGACATGCTCACCGTCGCCCCTTCGATCACAGCCTTGCCGGTCGCAATGATCTGGTCACTGCTGGTTGGCGATAACTCCACCGCGTAGGTCGAGCCCGGCGCGAAGGTCACATCCCCCGCCACATTCAGGGTGCCGATAGAGTTGCCCGGAGCGACCGTACCGCCGCTTTTCACCGACAGCGCGCCGATGTGGCCGTTACCGCCGAGGATACCGCCGTCATTCACGGTGACCGCCGATTGCAGCGACCCGTTGATGGCCAGTCGCCCCTGATTGACCAGGGTCGGGCCGCTGTAGGTGTTGTTGCCGGTCAGCACCAGCGTGCCGATGCCTTGTTTGGTCAAACCGCCGTGCCCGGAAATGTCGTTGCGCCAGGTATCGAGACCGCACGTGATGTCGGTGCACACGCGCTCGGTGGGTTTGCCTTGGTCGATGATCGCGCCGATGCCGGGCAAATCCGCGACAAACTGGCCGGAGCCATAGGCGCCGTCGATACGGAATTCAGCCGGAATGTCCTGCTCGGTGACGAACATCGCCGGGCCATCAATGCCTTTGCGCAGGTTGATCATGCCCCAGCCGTACAAGGCGTCGATGCCCGGTGCGCCGAGGTCGGTGGCCGTGGTTCGCAAAACGCTGGCAACCTGATCGCCGGACATGTACGGGAAGCGCTCCATCAACACGGCCATGGAGCCGGCCACATGCGGCGCGGCCATTGAGGTGCCGTTGTAGTTGGCGTAACCCGTGGCGAGGTTGTCAGCGTTGGTGCCACTGATGATCGAACTGTAGATCCGCGTACCCGGTGCCGAGACGCAGAAACTCGCGGTGTAACCGCAACGCGAAGAAAACGTACTGATGATGTACGGGTCGGAACTGGCCAGATTGGGGTTCTGTTGCAACGCCGCGACGGTGATCCAGTTCGGCGCAATGTCCGGGACGAAATAGCCGAGGCCGGCGATGGCGTCCGGGTTGTTGAGGTTGTAATCGTTGCCGGCGGCGAAGATCGTGACGATGCCGCTGCGTGCGGCGGCAATCGCCCCGTCATACGCACCGCCGGGCTTGGTGCCGAGCAGTGTGCGGATCTCGTTGAACTGCAATTGTGCGTCGTTGACCGTGAAGTGCGGGTACGCCGGGTCGCGGCCGCCGAGGTCGAAACGGTCGGTAATGCCGATGCCCCAACTGTTGTTGATGATCCGCGCGCCGCTGGCGATCAGCGCGTCCCACCCGGCCTTGTACACCGCGCCGTCGTTGCCGCGAACAATGCCGTCTTCCGGGCCTGGGTCGCCGTTGTCGGCGCTGATGATTTGCGCGCCGAACGCCACGCCGTGCATCGGACCGCCATCGCGACTGCCCGCCGCGATGCCGCCGACGTGGGTGCCGTGGGCGCCAAGTTTGCCGTTGGAGCCGACTGAGGGCGAACCGTCATAAAGGAACGTATCCCCGGCTTTGACCGGGATGTACGGGTCGGTGTATTCGCGAATACCCCGGGTGACCAGCGTGATGACTTTGTTGCTGCCGGAAAACTCCGGGTGCGCGGCGTACACCGGTTGGTCAAAGATCCCCAACTTGACGCCTTTGCCGGTGTAACCGGCGGCGTAGGCGTAATCGGCCCCGATAGCGCCCAGCCCCCAATCGGCCTGGAATTCGGCGCTGCGCCAACTGCTGGCATCGCCCGTGCGACCGTTTTCCACATAGGGTGCAGCCTGCGCTGTGCCCCAGGTGGTCAGTGCGCACAACACCGCGCAATTCAGGGTTTTAAGGGCGAAGCGACCACCCGATTGCGCGCAGGTATTGTTGTTATTCATCCAGCGACCTTCCTTAGTGATGTTGCGAAAAATCCGTTTGTTCAAAACAGCCAGTTCAGACTCACGCCGACGCCGTGGCTCTTCTCGCGATTGGCCAGTTGTGCGCTGTAATCAAAATTCACCCGTACATCGCGGCTCAGCACCAGGCTCGCTTGCACGCCGACCAGCGCGGCATCGCGTACCAGCGCCGAACTCTCCACCGAGTAAGGCGTGCCCCCGCTGGCAAAGCGCAGGTGTTGCTCGGATTCGATGTCGTTCAGGCTGTGTTGCCAGCCGAGGTGGCCGCTTACATCCAGTGTCTGCTGAGCCGACAGATTGAAGGTCTTGATCGTCCGCACGCCGAGCGTGCTCAGCACCGCGTCACGCTGATCGCCCGAGCTTTTCAGCGCGGCACCAGCGCCCTTCTCGGTAAAACCCTCGCTGTCCAGATGCACGTAGGCCAGATTGGCAAACGGCTCCAGCGCGAGTGGCTGCTGGGCCAATCGATAAGCTGCCTCGCCAAACACTTGGGCGGTGCTCGCCTCCACCTTGGCTTTCTGTTTGGCGCTGACGTTGCCGTACTGCAAATCACGCTTCACATCGGCGCGATGCCAGCTGTAGGCCGCGCCGGTGCTCAAGCGCCAGGCACCAATGTCATGTCCGGCGTAGGCACCCAGGTGATAGCTGTCGACCTTGGCCGAGGAATGCGTGCCCGAACCCATGCCAAGCGAGCTGTCGCTGTAACCGGTGACCAGACCGATGCGGGTCTGCTCGTCCAGCGCGCCGTCGACACCGGCCAGAAGACCGCCAATCGACGTGCTGTAACCCGCCGTGTCATGACTCGAATCGGTGCTACCCCATGCGCCGAGGCCTTTGAGCCAGCCATTGTTTTGCGCAGCGCGGGGACCACGTAAACGCTCGGCCACCGCATCGCGCAACGGGCGGCTGTCGTTGATCAGCGCCGAACCGAGGGCCGGGTAGATTTCGCCGCTCAGTTGCTGGAAGGCGTGTTGCGCGACAGCCGCGTCTGGCGACAGCAGCACACTTTCGTAAACCGAGTTGCCGGCGCCCAAGCCTTCGATTGCAGCGGCCACCGCACGTTGATTCGGCGTTTGGCCGACGCTGGCAAACGTGTTCGCGTTGCGTTCGACGTTGAGTTCAATACCACTGGCGGCGTAGTCGAGGCTGGCGCCGATAAACAGATAGTTCGGCAGCACAGCGCCGAACTGGCCCTCAATGCCACCGGCCGCTTGCAGGATGGTGTACTGGCGCCCGAGCAGGCTTTGCGCCTCGGCGGTACTGAGCAAGGTGGGGCTGTTTTCCAGTGACAGGCTGACGGTTGCGCCGCTGACGGTCGCGGTACCGCCGGCAACGATACGGTCGCTGCTGGTGGGCGACAGTTCAACGGCATACGTCGAACCCGGTGCGAAATTGACATCGCCGGCCACGTTCAAGGTGCCGATGGAATTGCCCGGCGCCACCCGGCCACCGCTGTTGGCGGTCAATGAACCGACCCGGCCGGAACCGCCAAGCGTGCCGCTGTCGTTCACGGTGACGGCTGACGTCAGCGACCCGTTGACCGTCAGCAAGCCGCCGTTGATCGTGGTGGCACCGCGATAAGTGTTTTCCCCGGTGAGGATCAAACGCCCGGCGCCGGACTTGATCAGGCTGCCTTGATACGTCCGCCCCGCTGCTGCAGCGTCGCGAGCGCTGCCCACCGCGTAATCGGTTAGATCCTGTTGACTGACATTGGCCCCGACACCGTTCTGCCAGCCCTTGTCCCGCAAGGTTTGCTGCCAGGCACTGTGTTCGGCAAGGTCTTCGCGTTGGCGCTGAATCAATGCCTTGTCGGAGATGTCGTTGCTCCACACATCGCTCTGTCCGCCCGCCAGGCTGACGTCGAACGTGCCGAGCAACTGCCCCGGCCCGTGCATCGCCCGGTTCAGGTTGGCCACCCCCCAACCGACTCGCTCGCTGGGCGCATCGGTCACTGAACCATCGAGTTGCGTGGCGGTGGTCAGCAGCGTTTCGAGCGCCTGCTGATTGTTCATGTACGGGTAACGTTCCATCACCAGCGCCAGTGCCCCGGTCGCGTGTGGCGCCGACATCGAGGTGCCGGACTTGATCGCGTAACCGCCGCCGGGAACGGTGCTGTCGACCTTCGCCCCCGGCGTGGTAATGCACCAGAATTTGGCGACGCCGCACTGGTTGTACTTCTGCTGATTGCTTTGATCCAGGCCCGACACCGCCAGCCAATGACCTTCAAGATCCGGCTGAAAGTACGGCAACGTCGAGCGCACGCTGGCGTTCGGATAGCCACTGTTGCCCGCGCTGAAGACGTTGATCACCCCGCGTCGCGAGACGTCGGCAGCCGCGTCGAGCCAGGTGCCTTTGTTGAAGTGTTGGGCGTAGGCCGCCTGCAAATCGGCGAGTGTGCGGTAACTGACATCCGGCGGCTGGCTGCCCCAACTGTTGTTGATCGCCCGCACGCCGGCATCGGCCAAAGCGTCATAAACCGCTTTGAAATAGCGCGGATCAGGATTGGGGCCAAACAGGAAACGGTCGTTCTTGTTGGTGTTGCCGACGTAGATTTGCGCGTTGTAAGCCAAGCCGTGCATGCCCGCGCCATCACGGGCCGCGCCCATGGTGCCGACGACGTGGGTGCCATGGGCGTCGTTGTTGGGGTTGACGTTGCCGTCGATGCTGAACAGTGCGCCGTCGATGTAACTGCCGTTAGCCTGCACCGGGTGATAACGGTCAGGGGCAAACTCGGGATGGGCAGCATCGAAACCGGAATCGAGCGCGCCAATCTTGACGCCCTTGCCGGTAATGCCGGTGGCGTAGGCTTGATCGGCCTGCATGCGCTCAAGGCCCCAGTCGCGCTGGAATTCGGCACTACGCCAACTGGCGGGATCGCCGGGTCTACCAGGTTCCAGGTATTGCGCCTGGGCCTGAGCGATAGAAACAGCGAGCAACAGCGTGCCGACCGCTGCCGGCTTGATGTGTACGTCCATGTTCACGACTCACTTTTATTGTTTTATGCAGATTCTTCTGCGGTGTTGCTTGAGGCCCTCACTCAGCGCTTTCCCTGACGGTCAGGGCTGATGAGCAACAACAAACGCCTCATCCACCCGAGCCAGATCCTGCTCGCTCAAGGTGCCGGCGTAGTAGTGCAATTTGGTCCAGGCCATCAAATAGTCGTACCGCGCCTGCGCCAGATCGCGGCGGGTGGTAAACAGTTGTTGCTCAGCGTTCAACGCATCCAGATTGGTCCGTTCACCGCCGAGAATGCTCTGCTTGGTCGACAACACCAGCGCTTCGGCCGAGGTCAGCGCCTTTTGATAAGCACGCAATTTATTCACCCCTGACAGGCAGGCGTTGAATTGGCGACGCAGTTCGATCAGCGTTTCGCGAGTCTTGCCATCGAGTTCGTATTCGGCCTGCTCCATGGTACGGCTGGCCTGACGTGTCGAGGCCGACACGCCACCACCCGCGTACAAAGGCACGCTCACTTCAAAACCAATGGTGTTGGTGTCATAGCGCTGGTTGTACGTGTTGCCGCTTTCCGATTCGTTCTGGCGCACCGTCGCGTACGCGCTGACCTTGGGCAGATGCCCGGCGCGATTACGTTCCACTTCATAGCGCGCCACTTCGACTGCCTGACGTTGCGAGGCCAGGTTCGGATTGTTGCTGATTGCCAGTTCGTGCCACGTGTCGTAATTGGCAGGTTGCAGCGCAAAGGTCTGGAAACTCTGATCCAGTGGCGCCAGATCGCTGATGTCCACGGCTGGCACACCGACCAGCGCCCCCAACTCACGCAACGCGGCGTCCTGCTCGTTGTGCGCCTCGATTTCCTCGGCGGTCGCCAGTTCATAGCGCGACTCGGCTTCCAGAATGTCGGTGCGCGTGCCCTCGCCCTGCTTGAACATGTGCTCGTTTTGCTGGAATTGCTGCTCATAGGCCTTCTTCTTGGCCTGAGCAATGTCGATCTGATCCTGAGCAAACAAGGCTTTGGTGTAGTTATCCAACACCCGCACCAGCAGTTCCTGGCTCCTGCCGCGAAAATTCGCGTCGGCAAACAGCGACTGCGCAACACCTTTGCGATAGGCCGCATACGCTTCGTAATCCAGCAACGGCTGTTGCAGCGTCAGGCTCGAGCCGTAACTGTTGTAGTTGCGGTTCTCGGTATAGTTGCCGCGCTCATTAATTTGCGTGACCTTCGAGGTATTGTGGCCCTTGTTGTAGTTGTAACCGATTTTGGGCAACAGCCCGGCGCGACCAATGGCGCGGTTCTCAAGGCCCGCGTCGCGCTCCTTGATCGCCCCCAGGAACACTGGATCATTGCGCAGCGCCTGCTCGTAAATCTCGAATGGCCCCATGGCCGCCAGTGCACTGTTGCCCGCCAGCAGCGCGAACGCGGCCGTCAGTATGGAAAGCTTATTCATACAGCCGAACATCCTTATTCCTCGGTCAACGCGGAGCCGGCCCGGTCGAGCAGCGGTTTGAACAGATAGTTGAGAAGTGAGCGCTCGCCCGTGCGCACGAACATTTCTGCCGGCATGCCAGGCTTGATCACCAGACCGTTGAGTTTTTCCATGGCCTGATCGCTGACACTACTGCGCAGCACGTAATACGGCACACCGGTTTTCTCATCGACCATCTGGTCGGCGGAAATCAGGCTGACCTCACCCGGCACCCGCGGGGTTTTACTCTGGTTGAACGCGGTAAACAGGATGTCCACCGGCAAATGAGGGCCGACCTTGTCGATCAGGTTGATCGGCAAATGCCCTTCCACTTCCAGCGTCGTGCCTTGCGGGACGATCTCCAGCAGCGTTTCGCCCTGCCGCACCACAGCGCCTTCGGTGTGCACGCCAAGATTGACCGCCACGCCATCGGCGGTTGCAAGAATTTCGCTGTGTTGCAAGTCGAAACCGGCGGAGATCAGTTGCTCGGACAGGGTCACGCTTTTGAGTTGCGCGTCGGCCAGTTGCGTGCGGACTTCCTTCTGATACTCCTCGCTGTGCTGTTGCAGCTTGAGGCGCGATTCGAGTATGCCCTGCTCCACACGACCGCTTTCGCCGGCGTTTTCTGCCAGTTGCTGCTGCACTTGCGACAGTTGGCGCTGGTACTCCATCAAGCGGTTGCGCGGGATGTAACCGTTGTCCGCGAGCGGCTGCAGGTTACTGAGTTGTTGTTGCAGGGAATTGGCCTGTGCATTCAGATCGGTGCGTGCACGGCGCATGCCGGCCAGTTGCGAGGTCGCCCCTTCAATGCTGGCGCGCAATCCGGCTTGCTCGCGGGAAAACGCTTCGCGACGGCTGCTGAACAGTTGGCGCTGCCCCTCCAGCACCAACGCCAGGCGCGGGTCCGGGTCGTTGCTCAGTTCAGCCGGGAAGATCACTTGCTTGAGGTTGTCACGCTCGGCCTGCCAGCGCGCCAGGCTCGCCCACGCCATGCGGTACTGGGCTTGCAGCGATTGCACGTCAGCCGCCACTTGCGTCTGATCGAGACGAAACAGCGGCTGGCCTTGCTTCACGCTCTCGCCTTCGCGCACCAGAATGCGGCTGACCACACCGCTGCTCATCGACTGCACCGCTTTGCGTTTGCCTGAGACCACCACAGTGCCCTGCACCGGAATGCCTTGATCAAGCGGCGCCAATGCGGCCCACGTAAAAAAACTGCCGGCACCGACAATCGCCAGAATCCAGCCCATGCGCGCGAAGAATTTCGCATCGCGCTCCGGGCGCTCGGTGATGTAGGCGTGTTCCATGTTCGCTTCGTTTTCTGTGTTCATGCTGGCACTGCTCATACACCCGAGTTCCTTGTCGAAGGCTGGTACTGCCGACTCATACTGAGCCCGCCCGGTGCTTGCGCAGGTTTCTCGCGTTGTTGTTCATTGGCCGCACCAGACAGCGCCTTGAGCACGTCCTGGCTAGGGCCGAAGGCTTGCAGGCGGCCTTCGTTGAGCACCAGCAACTTGTCAGCCTGGGCCAGCACTGAAGAACGATGCGTCACCAGCACCACCGTCGTGCCTTGCGCCTTGAGTTGTGCAATGGCACTGGCCAATGCCGCTTCGCCGACGGTGTCGAGGTTGGAGTTGGGTTCATCCAGCACCACCAGGCTTGGCGTGCCATAGAGGGCGCGCGCCAATGCCACTCGCTGCTTCTGACCACCGGACAAGCCGCTGCCGTCCTCACCCAGTTGCGTGTCGTAGCCTTGTGGCAGACGCAGGATCATTTCGTGGACGCCGGCCTGTTGCGCGGCGGCCACGACTTTCTGCGGATCAGCGTCACTGAAACGCGCAATATTCTCGGCGATGCTGCCGCTGAACAGCTCGATGTCTTGCGGCAGATAGCCGATGTACGGGCCGAGTTGGTCGCGATTCCAGCGATGAATATCCGCGCCATCCAGGCGCACGGTGCCCCCCAGAGTCGGCCAGACACCGACCAGCAGACGGGCCAGCGTCGACTTGCCGGAGCCGGAAGCCCCCAGCACGCCGAGCACTTCGCCGGCCTCCAGATTGAAATTGACCATGTGCAAGGTCGCAGTGCGTTGCCCCGGCGGGCCGGCGCTGACTTGCTCGAAGGTAATCTGGCCTTTCGGTGCCGGCAGGGCCATCGCGTCATCGCTCGGCGGGAAGGCTTGCAGCAATGCATCGAGGCGACGGTAAGCCAGCTTCGCCCCGCTCCATTGTTTCCACACGGCGATCAACTGGTCGATCGGGCTCAGCACGCGGCCCATCAGAATCGAGCCGGCAATCATCATCCCGGCGGTCATGTCGCCCTTGATTACCAGCAATGCACCAAGGCCCAGCACCAACGATTGCAGGCACAGGCGCAGGGTTTTACTCAGCGAGCTGATCACCGCGCCGGTGTCGCTGGCCTGATTCTGCAAGCCGAGGAAGCGCGAATGCACCCGGAACCAGCGCTTGCGCAGTGAACCGAGCATGCCCATCGCCTGAATGGTTTCGGCGTTGTGCAGGTGGCTGGTGGCTAGCTGGCTGGATTTTTGCGAAAAACCGGCGGCGTCGCCCAACGGCTTTTTGGTCATGTATTCGTTGAGGCACGCCAAAGCGATCAGCAACAACGCACCCGCTGTGGCGAGCACACCGAGCCAGACGTTGAACAGGTAAATCACGAACAGATACACCGGGAACCACGGCGCGTCGAAAAACGCGAACAGCGCAGGCCCGGTAACGAATTGGCGAATGTGGGTCAAGTCGCCCAGCGATTGGCCTGCGTTGCCCTCGCCCTTGAACAGGTTGCGTTCGAACGCCGCCTGATAAACCCGCAAATTGAATCGGCGCTCCAGTTGGCTGCCAATGCGGATCACGATGAAGCTGCGCACCACTTCCAGCAGGCCGATAAAGGCGAAGAAACCAACAACCATCAGCGACAGCATCGCCAGGGTGGTTTCGTTCTGCGACGACAGCACCCGGTCATAGACCTGGAGCATATAGATAGAGGGCACCAGCATCAGCACGTTAATCAGCGCGGTAAAGCAACCGACACTGATCAGAATACTTTTGTAGTCGCCCAAGGCCTTGAATAAGGGCGCGGTGGCTGGGGCCTTCGCCATCTTCATTGATTATTCCTGAAATGTTTGATCTCACCGAACTTTGGCGAGGTTTGAATTAGTCTTCTGTTCGCCGGCGCAAGACAACTTGCAAGTGCCCATTACAATTCAATAACAACTTCGGCTTTCACGTCGGCCGACCTATAACGATTAAGCATCACCTTATATCCAACTGGCCGTCTCGACGCTTATTGCACTACACGTTCAAAAGTGATGATCAGACCCGACTTCAAATGACTTGAATAGAGCCCTTCACGTTGTCGGCTGAAAAACACGATTCTTGAGCCTTCCTTGCCGGTAATCGAGATACCGTCCGGCTCGGGGAACCAGCCCATGGGCGTGTCTTCTATCCAGGCAGCCAAACAGTCGGCACCGTTGCCAACGGTCTGATTCGATTGCAGGTCGATGACACAAGTATTCGATGGTTTGTCCTGAAGTTTTTGCGCGTCCGGGGCGTCATTGCGAGCGGTCAGGGTCGCCTGCCATTGGCCGGCCAATTGCGAGGGATCTTCGAGTCTGAGGCTGCTTGCCATGCTTGTTTCTCCTGAAATCATCATCAGCGTCGCCACCAGCCACGCCACCGTTATGTAGGTAAAAACCTTTCGACTCATAGGAAACTTCACTCCGGCGTGTAGCCTTGCGTACCAGCCTAGACGATGCAAGCGAAGAAAGCGGCGCATCAAGCGCCGCCCTCTTGGTTCACATCACGCCACGATGTCGCTGATCGCTGCCTGGCCAACGGTGCTGACCTGGAAGTCCGCCACGCCGTGCCCGGAGAAGTCCACCGACAACAGGCTGTTGCCACCCGACGACGTCAGCACTGCATCACCCGCCGAACCGGTGAAGTAGTTGACGAAGTGCAGGCCCGAGCCACCGGTGATACCGGTCAGGTCGATTTTGTCCAGACCACTGACGAAATCGAGGATCTGATCAATTGCACCCGGCCTGGAATCGGAGCTGGCCGCAAACACAAAGGTGTCAGAACCTGCACCGCCCCACAGCTTGTCGGCGCCACCGGCCCCGTAGAGGATGTCGTTGCCGGCACCGCCCTTGAGCTCGTTGGCCGCACTGTTACCGATCAGCAGGTCATTGCCCGAACCGCCGATGGCGTTCTCGATGGTGACACCTTTGGCGATGGACACGTTGCCCACCAGGCCGCCAACGTCGGAGAACGAAGCCTCATTGAGGTTGATCTTCTGGTTCTGGGTGAAACCCGAGAAGTCGAAGGTGTCCTTGCCGCCCGCATCCCATACCGAGAACACCAGCTTGTCGCTTGACGACGAAGCGCTGAGGAAGTCGCGACCGGAGTTGGAGTTGAAGCCGTAGGTGGTGTCACCGGTACGGGTATTCATGTTGGCGCCATAGAGCTTCTGGATCGCAGCGATATCGTCCATCAACGGCCCGGAGGAATAGGCTTCCACCCCGCCCTTGCTGAAGTTCTGGCTGGTATTGCTCTCGCTCCAGTAACTCATGACGCTGTAGCCGCGGGTGTCTTGCCCGTAGGTCGCGTCATTGTAGGTCGGGTTGCCATTGCCGGCGTTGTAGTCGCCAGGGTGAGCCAGGCCCAGGGTATGGCCGATTTCGTGCGTCAGGGTCTGGCGCCCGTAGTTGTTCAGATCCGGCGTCTTGTTTTGCGTGTAGCCACTGTTGATCAGGTACCACGACGTGCCGTCATAACCGGCGCCGGTGCCTGGCAGATAAGCGAACGCCGCAGCGCCATCCTGGCCCCCGCTGTAGTTACCGAAGGTCATGTGGCCATCGCCGCCCGAGGCTTTCTCGGTGAAGGTGACATTGGCCACATCGGCCCAGGATTGCATGGCGAGCTTGGCCTGGGTTTGCTGTTGAGCACTGAACTTGCTGAACCCGCTGATCCCGTGCTTGTACATCGTGCTGGACGATGCCGATGTCAGGAACGTGTAGGTGAGTTCGATCTTGCCGCTGCCATCCTTGTCCTGGTAGGCAGCGCCGTCGCGCAGCAACTGAGTGGCGGCCTGATCGACGGAGAAGGAGGGTTTGCCATTGACCGTGAGGTTGCCGCCACGATCATATTGATGGCTGAAGCTATTGATCTGGTTATACGCCGAACTGGCTGCGGCCAGCGGTTGTGGCGCTGCGAACAACTGGAAAGCCTGTTCGGCGGTATCAATAGCATTAGCTTTAACTTTCGACATAAACACACTTCCTTGTTTAGCAATGGAACAGTTTTTGTCCGATAGCGACAATCTCTGGCGAGATCGTCCTATCACTCGCCCAATGAAGGCGTAAGAAACCTGACACAATTTGAAATCTAACGTAAAGCCTTTTTTTGAGATCAAATTGAACTGTTCCGGAAAACTCCCGTAAACAATGCGCACGGCGATAAAAGAATGTTCTAAACGGCTGGGTTTAGCCTAATTGTCTGACGATTTTCTATTTAAATATTAAATAAAGGTAAGTTGCGTTTTGTTAGGCACGTCGCATTTTCATGCACTTTATTAGTGCGATGCCAGTGTATGGCTATCAATCAATAAACAGACAATGAAAACAAAGGTGGCAGTGGGTTTGCTCGCCAAAGCGATGGGCAGTTAGCCAGCGCATTGCCTGACACGACGCCTTCACGAGCAAATCCGCCCCCACGGTTGTTGCGGGATCAGCTACCGGTACGGATCTTGTTCCACACCCGCGTACGAATCCGGTCGATGTTCAGCGGCATAGCCTCAAGCGCAAACAATTTCCCCATCATCTGCGGACTCGGATAGACCTTGGTGTCGTTCTTGATCGCCGGATCGATCAGGCTGTCGGCCTGCTCGTTGCCGTTGGCGTAGTGCACGTAATTACTGATGCCGGCCATCACGTCCGGACGCAGCAGGTAATTCATGAACGCGTAACCGGCCTTCTCGTCGGGCGCATCGACCGGCATGGCGACCATGTCGAACCAGATGGCGGCGCCTTCCCTGGGAATCGCATAACCGATATCGATGCCGTTCTTCGCTTCCTTGGCACGGTTTTGTGCTTGCAGAATGTCGCCGGAGAAGCCAACCGCTACGCAAATGTTGCCGTTAGCCAAATCGCTGGTGTACTTGGAGGAATGAAAGTAGCTGATGTAGGGCCGAACCTTCATTAACAAAGCTTCGGCCTTCTTGTAATCCTCGGGGTTCTTGCTGTGGGGCGGCAGGCCCAGGTAATTGAGCGCCGCCGGCAGCAGCTCCGGGCCGTTGTCGAGTATCGCCACGCCGCACTTTTGCAGCTTTTCCATGTACTGCGGTTTGAAGATCAGGTCCCAGGAATCCACGGGCGCATTGTCGCCCAACACCGCTTTGACCTTGGCAACGTTATAGCCGATGCCGGTGCTGCCCCACAGATACGGGAAGCCGTGCTCGTTACCCGGGTCGTTGGTCTGCAAGGCTTTGAGCAGCACCGGGTTGAGGTTCTTCCAGTTTGGCAACTGGCTCTTGTCGAGCTTCTTTAGCGCGCCGCCCTGAATTTGCCGGGCCATGAAGTGGTTGGAAGGAAACACTACGTCGTACCCCGATTGTCCGGTCATCAACTTGCCGTCGAGGGTTTCGTTGCTGTCGTAGACGTCATAGGTGACGCCAACGCCTGTCTCTTTCTCGAAATTCCTGGTGGTGGCCGGCGCGATGTAATCGGACCAGTTGTAAACCTTGACCGTTTCGGCGGCATGACTGATGGAGGCAGCCAGCAACAGCGGCGCCAAGGCGAGGGTTTTCTGGATCATGAGTCGATTCCTGTAGAGGCTATTGTTGTTGGCAGGCAATCAAAGGATCAAACAATCAGAAAATCAGCACGTAGCTCTTGCGCACGGTTTCCTGGATATCCCAGATACCGAGCGTGTTGGCCGGCAACATCAGTGCGTCGCCACCTTGTATGTGCAGGGTTTCACCACCGTCGTCCGGGGTGAACGTGCAGCGGCCGGAGATGAAATGGCAGAACTCCTGAGCGGTGATCTGCCGGCGCCAACGGCCGGGTGTACATTCCCAGACGCCGGTTTCAACGCCATCGTCGCGCTCGATGCTGGTGGTCGAAGCGATGGCGATCGGCTCGCCGAGGGGCACGGCCACCGGGCTGGATTCGTCCAGCTTCAGCGAGGCGGTGTTTTTAAACTGGGTGATGCTCATGGCGTTACCTGTCTTGTGAATAAACAACGTTTAGTGCATGAAACCTTCCATGAAGCCCGCCACTTGGCTGGCAAGTTTGCGCCGCCAGGGCGCCGTCGCCGGGTTGGCCAGGGTCTGGTCTTCGTGGACGAAACTCTTGATGATCGCGTTGTAGCCCAGCCAGCGGCACGGCTCTGGCTCCCAGGCGCGCAGCGCGTGAATCCCGCCATCGGGCAACACCCACGGCTGGTTAACCAGTTCGCTGTCACGCTCCAGAATCAGATCCGCCAGGGTGCGACCACCGAGGTGGCTGGCACCGACGCCCTCCCCGCCATAGCCGCCGGACAGCGCGATACCGTTGGCCCGATCGCAGAGCATGTGCGGTTTGAATTGCCGGGACATGCCGAGATTGCCGCCCCACGCGTGGGTGATCTGCACGTTTTTCAGTTGTGGGAACAGTTCGCCGAACAGATATCGGCGCAGTTCAACTTCATCGCGGGTCAGGTCAAAGTTGTGGCGCAGCTTGCCGGCAAACTGATAGCCGCCGCGGGCGCCGAAAACCAAGCGGTTATCGGCGCTGCGCTGGCCGTAGGTGACTTGGCGGCTGAACTCGCTGAAGGCCTGGCCGCGATTGAGGCCGATTTCGTCCCAAGTGGCAGCGGACAGCGGCTCGGTGGCGACAATCAGGCTTTGCACCGGCAACTGATAGCGACCCAAGGGCGGCAATGTCACCGAATAACCTTCAACCGCCGGCACGATCCAGCGACTGCGTACGCTCGCCTTGGCGGTGCGCAAGCTGCCCGACTGCCAATGTGTGACCGGGCTGTTTTCGAAGATCTTCACACCCATGTTTTCCACGGTACGCGCCAGCCCCCGAACCAGTTTCGCCGGGTGCAGGGTCGCCACGTGGGGGGCGTAAATGCCGCCATAAGGCTTGGCGACACGGATCTGTTGCGCCAGTTGCTCGGGGCTGAGCCAGCGGTAATCGTCGTCGGTCAGGCCTTGTGCGTGCAGCTTGGCCAGGTATTCACGCAGAGACGCTTCCTGCTCTGGATAACGTGCAGCGCAATACAACACACCGCCCTTACGATAATCGCAGTCAATGCCCTCACGTTCGATGACAACTTCGACCTCGTCGGGGATGGCGTGCAGCAGATCATACGAAGCGCGACGCTGCTGCGGTGACAGCCCGGCGAGCAAGCGCTCCTCACCCAGCAAATTACCCATCAGCCAGCCACCATTACGGCCAGACGCTCCAAAACCGGCGGTTTGCGCCTCGACGATTGCAATGTCGAGGTCGGGTGCGTGTTTCTTCAGGTAGTACGCCGTCCACAGCCCCGTGTAACCGGCGCCGATGATCGCCACGTCGACATCAAGGTCCTGTGTCAGCTCCGGCCGCGCGGTCAGCGGCTCATCGAGTTGATCCATCCACAAACTGATAGTGCGCCACGCCGGCATGCAAGACTCCGCCACTGAAAACCTTCGATGGCGTCGATCCTAGTGCGCTTGCTCAGCCGAAGTCTTGCGCGCGTGTCCGCAAAGAAATTTGTTTGGCGTAAGCCTTGGGTGACTGACCGGTGTGCTGGCGGAAACAGCTATAAAACGCCGATATTGAATTGAATCCGGCAGCGAACGCCATTTCGTCAATGCGCAGAGGTTGGGCCGCATCGTCCAGAGATTTGAGCAAATGCTGCAGCCGCGCCTGGTTGACGTATCGATAGAAGCTTTGACCAAGGACTTGATTGAGCAAATAGGAAATCTGATTGCGGCTGTACCCACACTCCTTCGCCACACGCTGCAAGTCGAGTTGTGGATCAAGGTATGGCTGCTGACGCTCGAAGTATTGCTGCAGGTCTTCGGCCATAAAACTCAGCTGTCGCGGCGAAAGGCCCAGCCGACTGACCGCTGGCCGCTGATTCGGCGCAGCCTTGTTGCTGGCCTGCGCACGCACAAGTGAAGCGTATTCGTTGACGCGCCAGATCAGCCCGTCCTTGACCGTGATGGCTTCGCTGGAGCGGAACGACACCAGGCCGTCACCGCCGCGCAGGGTCACTTCGTATTGAATGAACGCCGTGTTGCCATCGACGCGGATGCGGTCGCAATGCTCAAGGGTTTCGTCGGATTCTCGCGGCATGCTCACGCGCACGTACTCACGCAAGTCATCGAGGCTGAGCGCACGGTTCTGGAAGAAATCGTTGTATTGGATCTCTGGATGGTACAGCGCCATGACACTGTCCAGATCGCGGTGTCTCCAGCTCAAGTGGTAACGCATGACCGTCGCGGCTGTGGCCTGGGTCTGTTCGGGGCCGTCATCGTCGGCGTGCATATTAGGCTCGGCGAAAAAGATTCGAGCTTGCCCAAGATCGCCACGCGCATCAATGATTAATCCATAGTGGCATTTTGGCGACGATTGCGTAGGCCGTGACTTACATCAAAAAATGCGAAGCAATCGCAAAATGAACTGAAAAATCTCACAGTAGTTTCACATCAGGATGCTACTTTTAATGTCAATCACCGGTTGAGCCAATGAAGGCTCTTCCCACCTCACATGAGCAAAAGGAAGCGCTCGATGAAGAAGGCGGGCAACACATGAATACAAGTTCAAGCAAAGTCACGTTCCCCAATGCATGCCAGCTGATGCGCTGGCATTTTCATCCCATGGGTTTCGAGGCAACGATGGATGCGCCGGGCAGCATGATCGCCCGTCTGTTTGATCGTGCCAGCGGCGAAACCATGATCGCCATCGCCGGCATTCCTTGTGCCACGGTGATGAATGCGGCGGATGTCGAGCGAATTATCGAGGCTGTGGAGGATGAGCTGGAAGCTTTCATTCCTCCAGAGTCTTTTAGGAATTACGCATAAACTTATGATTTAAAACAAAAAAAGCCCGTATTGTTACGGGCTTTTTTGTGGATGATACTTTCAGGCGCTTTGCCTTGCCGCACGGTGATCAACGAAGAACGGCTTGCCCTTGGCGATCCGGTCGGACGCCCGGGGCATGTTCACTGCTTGCGCTTCCTGCGGTTCGACATACCAGTAGCAATGACTCACCGCTCGGGTGATACCGACGTACGCCAGGCGCAGGATTTCATCTTTCTGCGCGCTGTCGTAAGGCTCGTTGTCGCCGCTTTTACCCAGTCCAGCCATGCGGTAGACCTGATTCTTGTAGGGCGAACTGGTCAAGTGCTGACAGTCACCGAGCAAAAACACCGCATCGGCCTGCAAGCCTTTGGCGCTGTGATAGGTCAGTTGTTTCAAGCGCCGCGCTTCGTACGGCAAGCTCGAATCAACATTAACTACTGAGCAAATATGCTCTTCAATCAATGACTTATCGCTACTTTTTCGATAAAGCATCAAGATCGAATGCCCCTGACGATAGTGTTCGGCGAGGCGCTGACCCAAGGCCTGATCGTCGCGTTCCAGCACGTTGACCGGCTGCAGTGCCTTGGGCTCACCGCTGGCCTTGGCCTTCTTGCCGGGAATGGCCGGGGCGGCACGAACGATGTGTTCAGCCGCATCGATAATGTGTTGATGACTGCGATAGTTGTCACTGAGCATGACCCGGGTGGTGCTCGGCGACGGGAACTCCTGGTTGAACGCCATGAAATAACTCGGCGAACTGCCGCGCCAGCCGTAGATCGACTGCCAATCATCGCCCACACACAGCAGCGACGAACGCTGCGCACCGCGTCCGACATGCATGGCCGGCCCCCGACTGCGTATTTCGCCGAGGCTGGCGCGAATCCACGAAACGATCTGCGGCGAAACGTCCTGAAATTCATCGATCATCAGGTGCGACATCGGCCGCAGTAACTCATCGCTGAGTAGTTTGAGGTTTTCCGGCGAGTGCTCGCTGAACAGCGCAAACATACGGTTGTAGGTCATGATCGGTGGCTTTTGATCGAGCAGATGGTCTTCGAATGCCCGCCAGAACAGGCTTAGCGCCTCGAAGAAAAACCGGTCCGGATCATCCTTGGCAAAACTCATGCGAGCGACAGCGTCTGGCACATCCAGACCCAGGTTCTCGATGAAGCCTGCTGCCGACACGAAGCAGTCGAGCAGTGGCGCGGAGGCCAGTTCGCCTTTGACCTTGTAATCGAAGCCCGGTCCGGCGCTGGCATCACCAGCCAAAGTGGCGAGAACACGCCTTGATGACTCGTAAGTATCTAGCCATATCAATGGCTTACGACAGAATGCTTGAAACAGGGTGCGTTTTACCGCCCACTCTGCGCGTATGGAAAGCTTAGCGTTTGGCCGGCTGAGCTGCGCATCTTCCCGTGGGTCAAAACCCAGAACCACCCAGGCATCAAGGCTGGGGATATAGCCATGGCAATGGAATGTCGAACCGTTGATTTCGAAGGTCTGGCGATTCGGTTCGACCCCTTGGATAGGCCAGGCGCCAGCGCGAAACCACAAATCTTCAATGGCATCACAGAGTTCTTCATCCCGCTTGGCCGCCAGTTCGGTGACGGCCATGCGTTTTTGTACATCCGGGTGATCGCGCTCCAGCTCCTTGAGCTGCATGCCTGCCTTGGCCATCGGCTGGATTAGCTGACGGAATCGCTCGTCCTGAGTGACCAAGCGGTGGTAGCAGGCATTGAGTTGTTGGCGCTGGGCGTCGTTGATGCGCAGGTCGAACGGATTGCTGTCGACCTCCTCGTCAGCGCCCGGAGCCCGATGACTAAGGTTCTCAAATGCCTGCAAACGCTCGAAACCCGGCAGGCTGCGCACCATCGGCAGGATTCGCGAATGAAAGGTTCGCACCAACTCTCGTGCCTGCTTCAGGCCCAAAGCCTGACCCCAGAGCGCAAACAACTCGATCAGTTTATTGATGAAGTCTTTGCGCGACTCGCGGGTGAACGTCACCACGGTCATCGAATCGAGCTCAAAACCCAGGTAATGCGTCAGCAACACAATACGCAACACCAGCGTGGTCGACTTGCCCGCGCCGGCACCGGCAACCACGGAAGTCGAAGGCGTATCGCTGAAAATCATCTTCCACTGCGCAGCACTCGGCTGGGCATGTGCTGGCAGCAGACACGCGACATCAGCCTTCATGCGTTTCTTCAGCTCGGCCGTCAACGGCAGGCGCCAGTCATCGAACAAGTGATTATCGACACCCGGCGGGCGATGCTCGGTGCTGCGACTGTCGCGAATCAGCAAGACCTGCCGACCTTCCTCCAGCCCATCGAGCTTGCCCTCTTTATAGCCGTACTCGACGCCTGCGGTGTGACCACTGCGAAAACCGTCAGCCTGGCCGTGCAACCACGATGCCCGATGCTGGGCGCGCAGACGGGTCAAGCCATGGCCGAAGAAACGCGCAGCAAGACGCTTGAACCAGGGCATCTCGGCCAATGGACGAAGTTCGGGAGGAAGATCGGGGGTGTGTTGCGCCACGCGAAGGGCTCCAGTGGGTAAGGCGGTTGGCGGCTATGGTGTCTGTATTTGCTGTTGAGTTCTAGCGAAATGCTTACAGCTCATTGGTTTAGGTGATGAATTGAAAGTGGCGGGAGACAGTTTCGACGTGGTCTTTCATCAAGTTATTCGATGCTGATGCCGCATTTTTTACGCTTTTTATCGATACCTTCCTGATAGATGATCGCCGTCATAAACCACCGGTCTTGTGCCGGGTGCGGACACAGCGCCCCGTGACGAACCTTTTTTGAGGAGACGATCATGCTTGAACTCAGACCTTTCAGCTCGCTGGGCGGCGCCCATCATGGCTGGCTGGATGCCCATCACCATTTTTCGTTCGCCGAATACTACGATCCACAGCGCATGAACTGGGGCAATTTGCGGGTCTGGAACGACGACGTGATTGCCGCCGGCACCGGGTTCCCGCAACACCCCCACCGCGACATGGAAATCATCACCTATGTGCGTGAAGGTGCGATTACCCACCAGGACAATCTGGGCAACAAGGGCCGCACCGAAGCGGGCGATGTGCAAGTGATGAGCGCCGGCACCGGCATCGCGCACAGTGAGTACAACCTGGAAGCAAAGGACACCAAAATCTTCCAGATCTGGATTCTGCCGACCGAAACCGGCGCTGCGCCGTCGTGGGGTGCGAAACCGTTCCCGAAAGGGCATCGCGAAGGCTTCGTGACCTTGGCAAGCGGCAAGGACGGTGACGACCAGAGCCTGCGAATTCGCGCCGATGCTCGCTTGGTCGCCGCCAATATCAAGGCCGGTGAAACCGCCGAGTATCACCTTGATGAAGGGCGCCGGGCTTATCTGGTTCCGGCCACCGGCGTGATTGAAGTCAACGGCTTGCGTGCACAAGCTCGAGACGGTGTAGCGATTGCACAGGAGCAGGTGCTGACGGTTACGGCGATCGAAGACAGTGAAATCGTATTGGTGGATTTGGCTTGATTGCTTGATTCAGCAAACAAAAAAGGGGCAGCCATGACGGCTGCCCCTTTTTTAGGCTTCGCGTTTATCGAGCCCTACTGGCTGGAAATGGCACCATCGACCAAGGTCTGCGCTTCGGCCACCAACTGCTTTAAGTGATCATCGCCAATGAAGCTTTCGGCGTAGATTTTGTAGATATCTTCAGTGCCCGACGGACGTGCTGCGAACCAGCCGTTTTCGGTCATGACTTTCAGACCGCCAATGGCCTGATCGTTGCCCGGCGCGTGACTGAGGATGCTCTGGATCTTCTCGCCGGCCAACTCGGTCGAAGTGACCTGCGCAGGCGACAGCTTGCTCAGCAGGGCTTTCTGTTCGGGATTGGCCTTGGCGTCAACGCGCACAGAGAACGGTTCACCCAGTTCGGCGGTTAGCGCGTTGTAAGCCTGACCTGGATCGCGACCGTTGCGAGCAGTCATTTCCGCGGCAAGCAATGCCGGGATCAGGCCGTCCTTGTCGGTGCTCCAAACGCCACCGTCCTTGCGCAGGAACGATGCGCCGGCGCTCTCCTCGCCACCAAAACCCAACGAACCATCGAACAGCCCCTCAGCGAACCATTTGAAACCGACCGGCACTTCGTACAGACGTCGACCCAGGCGCTTGGCGACGCGATCGATCAGACCACTGCTGACCACGGTTTTACCCACGGCGGCATCGGCACGCCAGTGCGCACGGTTCTGGAACAGGTAATCGATGGACACCGCCAGATAATTGTTCGGCGCGAGCAAACCACCAGATGGCGTCACGATGCCATGGCGATCGTGATCAGGATCGCAGGCAAACGCCACGTCGAAACGATCTTTGAGGCCAATCAATCCCTGCATCGCGTAGCTGGACGATGGGTCCATGCGAATCTGGCCGTCCCAGTCAACGGTCATGAAACGGAACGTCGGATCGACTTCCTTGTTCACCACCTCCAGGTCCAGACGATAGTGCTCGGCGATGGCCGACCAGTAGCGCACCCCTGCTCCGCCCAACGGATCGACGCCCAGATGCAGCCTGGCATCACGAATCGCATCGAAATCGATCACGTTGATCAGATCGGCCACGTAGCTGTTTACGTAGTCGTGACGGTGAGTGGTGCTGGCCTTGAGCGCCTGCTCGTAGCTGATCCGTTTAACGCCAGCCAGTTTATTGACCAGCAGTTCGTTAGCCTTGGCTTCGATCCACTTGGTGATGTGGGTGTCGGCCGGGCCGCCGTTGGTTGGGTTGTATTTGTAGCCACCGCTTTGTGGCGGGTTGTGCGACGGCGTAATGACGATGCCGTCGGCCAGGCCCGAGGTGCGGCCACGGTTGTAGCAGAGAATGGCGTGGGAGATGGCAGGCGTCGGCGTGTATTCATCACCTTCGGCGATCATTACTGTCACACCATTGGCCGCCAGTACTTCCAGCGCGCTGGCCCCGGCCGGGGTCGACAGTGCATGAGTATCGATACCGACAAACAGCGGACCGGTAATCCCTTGAGCCTCGCGGTAAAGGCAGATCGCCTGACTGATGGCCAGAACATGCCATTCGTTGAAACTCAAATCGAAGGAACTGCCCCGGTGACCAGAGGTGCCGAACGCCACGCGTTGCGTTGAAATGGAAGCGTCAGGCTGGCCGGTGTAATAAGCCGTCACCAGTCGCGGGATATCGACCAACAATTCTGCCGGTGCCGGTTTGCCCGCAAAAGGACTGAGAGTCATGCAAAACCTCTGGAATAGAGTGGTTCAGAAATAGAGCGCAGTTTACTGGCAGTTTGACCGCAGCGCGATGGGATCTATCCGGCACACTTGCGATGTTTTTTAACGTTAATCGTCGGGCGCCAGACGCAATGCGTCGCCCAATAGCCCGACAACGCTGACCAGTTCGTGATCGCCAAGACCCAGCGGGCTCAAACGCAGATGGTGCGCATGCAACCCCTGCAGACTGAACAGCTCCCCCGGCGCAATAATGATCTGTTGCTTGAGCAGACGCTGAAACACGTTACCCATATCGACCGGCCGTAACGAACGGACCCACACAGTCGCCCCACCCTGCGGTTCTGCAATCTGCAGCGCGTCGCCCAGGCGCTCGCGCAATAGCTGGATCAATTGCGTACGGCGTTCCTTTAGCATCCGCCGCAATACGGCCAGGTGCTGATCCATCCGGCCACCCCCCAACAGTCTGGCGATGGCCTTTTGGCGAATTGGTGACAATCGGAACGCACGCAGCAGGAAATGGCGTTGCAATTCACGGCGCCAATGATGCGAAAGGACAAAACCGAACGGTGCCTCTGCACCGATGAATTTTTCGAACGAGGAAAACACCAGCAAGCGATCGGGATCCAGCCAGTCCCGCAGGCGCCGGGAGTCTATCCGCTCGTCAAACTCGCTGTAGCAGTCGTTTTCCAGAACCCAGGTGCCATGGCACCCCAGCAGATGCGCAACGGTCTGCCGATTGGCCTGAGACAGCAGACTCCCCTGAGGCATGCTCAATACCGAAGACAAAAGGATCAGCCGCACCGACTCTTTCTTGAGCAACGACTCCAGTCGTTGTGGATCAATCACTCCCCCGTCCAGCAGTGGCAACTCGATGACGCGCACGCCGGCGGCCTCCAGGAGACGCAAGATCACCCAATCACAGGGCGATTCGACCACCACGGTGGCCCCGCGCAACTCAAGTACCGAAATGAGTATCTCCAGCACACCACGAAGATCGGCACCGATATAGACGTCATCCGCATGCCAGCAGTTAACCGTTGACGAGGTGTATCGTGCGGCCAGGACCGTGCGCAATTCCAGTTCACCGCTGGGTTGCACCAACCATTGCGGCTGGCGTGGATACTGGCGTAGCAGTTCACGTTCGAGCATCAACAACGGGCTGTCCAGCGATTGCAGTGATGCCGGATCGTCGTCGCTCAACACGCGCATTCCCGGGCGCTTGGTGTTGACGTAAACAGTTTCCAGCATATCCCTGCCGCTACCGGGCAAATCCATGGCGGGCAATGCTTGCGCGTAATAACCGGACTTGGCTATCGAATAGACTCGCCCCTCCTTTTCCAGTAGCGAATAGGCGTACTGGACGGTCGAGATAGAGACATTCAGCCGATCAGCCAGTTGGCGCAGTGAGGGCAAGCGCGCTGCCGAACCACTCCCCGCGTCATCGATCAGTTGCGTCAGATAACGATAAACCGCCTGATAAACGAAGTCGTTTTCCCGCGTTGCTTTCACGAGCTCGCCTTCATGGGCTCTGATTTACCTTTTGGCAAATGGATCACGATCAGCCTTCCGCCGACCGATCGACTGCCGACCCGGAATCTACCCCGTCCAGGCTCGCGTTTTGCTCGGCGACTTCGCCGGGGGAAGGCATCTGAATCGGACTCATGGCGTAAAGACGAACAATCAGTCCGACCGACAAACCGCTGACATCGGTCATCCACTTCAGGACCTGCTCGGGTGCATGCAGGCCCTGCATCGCCCGGTGCAGATCCGGCAGCGCAACCAACATCCCGGGATGGCAATTGCGCAGGAACCGCTCAAGCCCGCAACCGCTATCAATGAACGGTGCGAACAAAAGACACGTCAGCTGGATTTCGCTCAGATCAAAACGGGTTTGCAGGCAGCACTCCGCCTGCAAGCGCAACTGGCCAGGCTCCTGCAGATTGCCAAAGCTGGAAAGCAGCTGTTCGCACACCGGTTCGGGTAACTGTTTTGCGCGCATCGTTGCCAGGCAGCTTTGCAGGTAATCGCTGATACCCGCCTCGTAGGTTCGCCCCTCGATGAGTCGCGCCTGAAGGCCACACAAATGCGCTGCCACCAGGGGATCGGCGTACTCATCATCACCTTGATACAGCGCCAGGTCATCGGCCTGAAATCCAAGAAAGTCACTCAGCAAGGGCCAGCGCTCTTCAAGCTTGCCGACGATCATGTCATTGATGCCGATGAAACTGGTGCGTCGACAGGTTTCAAATTGACCTTCAGGACGCCACGCGACCCGCTCCTCGTCCGTATAGAACTCGCGATAGTAGTCGCCACCGAGTCCGTCAAGCAGCGGAAAAAGCGTTTCGAAGCCCGCGGAACTGGCTAGCGATCCGGCGATTGCCGCTTTCTGCACCGCACGGTTCAACCCATCGAGAAATTGCTTCTGACGGCGCGGGGATTCGCTACCGATCATCGCATCGACACCATTGTTCCAGCGGGCGACCTGACCGTAGTACTCGGCGGTGGCCAGATAAGCGTCATCCCAAAACTCCAGCGTTTCACTGAAGGTCCTGCGGTGACCGAGCAGCAGCAAGTTGATACGGTTAGCCTCACGCCCTTCGTCACAGATAGGTGCCTGATGATCAAACGGCAAGACCTGACGATGATCCACCATCAACAACTCGACTCGTGGGTCATCGTACAGAAACAGTGCGCTGTAGCTGCGATGCATGTTTTGCAATGCCGTCTGGCTATTGCCATTCCAGCGCAAAGTCGCCACCCGCAACTGGAAGGTCGCGGGTGCACGCCCTGCGATACTCAACTGCGCAGCCCGCAGCAATGCAAGCGTGTAACAACTGTCGCGCGAGCCGGTCTGGTTCACTAGCACCTTGAAATGGCCAATGTTCTCCATGCCGCCAGCGGCCACGGCCAGTCGCTGTATCAATAACTGCAACGCCGTGCGCTCTGCACGGGAAAAGAAGCTCAGCAAACGCTGCAATACCTGCTGGTAGACATAATTCATAGCCTGGTCATGGATCGTGCTCATCGGTATTTACCCGGTATCAAAAGTTTCATGCCATAACGACGGAAATATCAGCCGCACGACAATTCATCAAGTAAGTAATAGACGCTCAAATGCTAACACTTACAAATTCGTAGTTATTTGAAACACTTGAGCTGCTAAAAACCCGCCAATCACCGAAGAACAGCATCAAGCCCCTGTATTTGTTCGGTTTTTTTCTATGTTGAATATTCCTAGGAAACTTCCCACAACGTCCCACGACAAGTGAGTACAAAAAATAGAGAAGTAGTTTCCGAATAGGCCTACAACAATTAAACAGGAGTCGGCGCGTTCAACAGCGCTAGCCGTTTTATGTAATGCAGGACAAATTGAATGCACAGCCATGGCTCATTCCTTGAGATGAAAGTAATCCTTCAATTATCAGGGCTTATAGTTCGATTAGAAGATACAGATCGGGAGCAAAAACCAGTTCAGTTGCTGAACTGTCCGCAGGCAGCGCCAAGGAAGTCTGTTGTTCTGCAGAGGGGGGGATAAACGCAAAGGAGTCCGTGGGGCCACGGACTCCAGGGCCAGGCTTTACGCCGGTTCGACTTGAAGAGCGACCCGTTCGCGGCAGGGGCATTCGTCCATATAGCGATGCGCTTCGACGAACTCGTTGAACGGGAATACACGGGTCTTGAGCGGCACCAGCACGCGGTCAGCGGTCAACTGGTTGATGTCACGCAAGGCTCGTTGCAGGGCGACGTGATCCTGGGTGATGCCCAGTTCCGGTTTGCCGGTGAAGTTGCCGATGCAATGCACGAAGAACTGAATATTTTTCTGGAACGCCGCACACGCTGGAAATGGCGTCTGGTTACCGCCTTGCAGACCATACAATACAAGGCTGCCACGCGGTGCAAGGACATCGCCAAGCAGCGACATCTGCGGACCGCCAAGGCCATCGAAGACGACGTCGACACCACGGTTGTCGGTGATCTTGTTGATTCGCATCAACAGATCTTCCTCTTCGGTGACAATGACCTTTTCCGCGCCAAGGGACATCAGGTATTCGCGCTCTTGCGCCTTCTTGGTCGCGGCAATCACCCGCACGCCCATCGCCTTGCCCAACTGGACAAACGAAGGGCCGGCGCAATGGCTGGCGTCTGTCACCAGAGCAAACTGTCCCGGTTTGACCCGCGCCAGATCGGCGTAAGCAAAATAAGCGATCAGCAGCGGTGTGTAATGCACGCTCGCTTCGATTGGGCTGAGCACATCCGGATAACGGGTCAGCGCGGTACGCGGCAGCACAATCGACTCGCCGTAGACGGGGTAGTCATTCGGGCTTTCAGCTGGGAAACTGGCGACCTTGTCACCAACGGACAGGTCTTCGATATCGGCACCGACCGCCGTGACCACACCGGCCATCTCATGGCCAAGGCCTGATGGCAGGCGTGCCTGGGACGAGGCCAGGTTTTGACGCCAGAGCGTGTCGTACCAACTGATGCCGATTGCCTCGACACGCACCTGCACTTCGCCAGGACCTGGCTGAGCGGCCGCATGCTCTTCGCATTTGAGCACCTCGGCCGGACCAAACTTGTGAAAACGGATCGTGCGGGACATCGCAAACCTCGTCAAAGTAACCTCTAATGCCCTGAACTCTATCTGGGCTTTTAACCCAAGACTATCAGTGGCTATTAATAGTCGACATGCCTGTCATTGATTCCGCAGCATGGGTGGCATGGGTGAAATCCATGAAAAACGGCTGCCACCGTCTGAGTAAAACTGAATTTACGGGTGCAGAGTAACAGCCTTTCCCCGTAAGATTCATGCCGGCCATTGTTCTCATATGGCCGCTCTCGTCAAGCTTGATGACTCTGCCAGGACTCCAGATGAATCGTAATGACCTGCGTCGTGTCGACCTGAACCTGTTGATCGTATTCGAAACATTGATGCACGAACGCAGTGTGACCCGGGCGGCGGAAAAACTGTTTCTCGGGCAACCGGCGATCAGCGCGGCGCTTTCGCGCCTGCGCAGCCTGTTCGATGACCCACTGTTCGTGCGCACCGGCCGGAGCATGGAACCGTCCGCCCGCGCGGTGGAAATCTTCGCCCTGCTCTCGCCCGCGCTCGACTCTATTTCGACCGCGGTCAGCCGCGCAGCGGAGTTCGACCCGGCGACCAGCACCTCGGTGTTTCGCATCGGTTTGTCCGATGACGTCGAATTCGCTCTGCTGCCCATGCTGCTAAAACGCCTGCGCGCCGAGTCGCCGGGGATCGTACTGGTGGTGCGTCGGGTCAACTACATCCTGATGCCGGGTTTGCTGGCATCAGGCGAAATCTCCATCGGTGTCAGCTACACCACAGACTTGCCGGCTAACGCCAAACGCAAGGTCTTGCGCCGTAGTCAGCCCAAGTTGTTACGTGCCGACACCGTACCCGGGCCACTTAGCCTTGATGATTACTGCGCACGCCCGCATGCGCTGGTGTCGTTCGCTGGTGACCTCAGTGGCTTTATCGACGAAGAACTGGAAAAACTCGGCCGCAAACGCCATGTCGTACTCGCCGTGCCGCAGTTCAACGGCTTGAGCACGTTGCTGGCGGGCACCGACATCGTCGCAACCGTGCCGGACTACACCGCCGATGCACTCACGGCGGCCGGTGGTGTTCGAGCAGAAGATCCGCCGTTGCCGACCCGTACGTTTGAACTGCACATGGCTTGGCGCGGGTCGCAGGATAACGATCCGGGTGAGCGTTGGTTGCGGTCGCGGATTCAGATGTTTTTTGGCGACCCTGAGAGTCTTTAGACGAACACCAAGTACGTATTGCCGAGAATCGCTTCGACCATTCGATAAACCGGCCGAGTGAAAACGATGAGAGTTCACCGCTTCACTCGGGCAGGGATACTAATATTTGAAGCGACCCACCAGGCCTTTGAGCTGACCAGAAATTTCTGTCAATCGACCCGAGCCAGTCTGTGAGGATTGGGCAAAGCCTTCGACCAGTTGGGCATCGGCATGAATCTGCGCGATGTGCCGATTAATCTCTTCGGCCACCTGGTGCTGCTCTTCGGCGGCTGTAGCGATCTGGGTGTTCTGGTCGCGGATCGAGTCCACCGAGCCACGGATCTTGTCGAAGCTGTCACGCGCCTGCTGGATGCGTTCCACACTGGCGTGGGACACCTGCAGGCTGCCTTGCATCTGCTGCGTGACTTCCAGGGTGCGGCGGGCGAGATTGCCCAGCAAGCTGTCGATCTCGCCGGTGGAGTCGGCTGTCCGACGCGCCAGGGCGCGGACTTCGTCGGCGACCACGGCGAAGCCTCGGCCTTGGTCTCCGGCGCGTGCCGCTTCAATCGCTGCGTTGAGCGCCAGCAGGTTGGTCTGCTCGGCAATCGAGCGGATGGTGTCGAGAATGGTGTTGATGTTCTGGCTGTCCTGCTCCAGCAACTGCATGGTCTGGGTGGACTTTTGCAGGTCTTCGCTGAGTTTGAGCACGCTGCCGGTGGCTTCGCCTATGTGCTGCTGGCCGTCATGTACATCGCGGTAGCCTTCGTCGGCACTCGACGCGGCGGCGCTGCACGAACGCGCAACTTCGTTGGCAGTCGCGACCATTTCGTTGAACGCCGTGCTCACCAGTTCCACGGCTTCACGCTGGCGACCTGCAGCCTGGTTCATGTTGTTGGCCACTTCGCTGGAGTCGGCGGCGGCGGCCTGCAGGTCAGATGAGGCATTGCCGATGCGCTGCACCAATTGTGCAATCATGCCCAGGAACTGGTTGAACCAGCCCGCCAGACCGGCGGTTTCGTCCTTGCCCTGCACCTTGAGTTGGCGCGTCAGGTCGCCTTCTCCTTCGGCGATTTCTTGCAGGCCGTCGGCCACGCCGCGAATCGGACGCACGATGACGCTGGCAAAGCTGGCGCCTACAATCGCAAACACCAACGCCAATGCCGCTGCAATGGCCGCGATCAACCAAGTCAGGCGGGTGGCGTCAGCCATCACTTCATCACGCTTGATCAGACCGATAAAGCGCCAGCCCAGGTCCTTGGAACTGACCACGTTGGCCATGTAGGGCACGCCATCGATCTCGATCTGGGTCACGCCGTCGCCTCGCTTGGCGAGTTCGGCGTAGTTGGGGCCCAGGTCGGCCAGGGGTTTGAAGTTGTGCTTGGCGTCGCTGGGATCCACCAACACGTTGCCGTTGGCTTCCACTAGCATCAGGTAGCCGCTGTCGCCCAGTTTGATGTTGCGCACCAGTTCGGTGAGCTGTTTGAGCGACACGTCCAGGCCAACCACGCCCAGGATATTCCCGGCGGCGTCGGCGACTGTGTGCACGGTGCCGATCAGCGTCACATCGTCCGGGGCCCAATAGTAGGCACCAGTGCGCACGGTGGCACCTGGCGCGGCGATGGCCGCTTTGTACCAGGGACGTACGCGCGGGTCGTAGCTGTTCAGTTTGGTGTCGTCTGGCCAACTGGCGTAGCCGCCGTCGCTCAGACCCAAGGACAGGTAAGCGGTACTCGGGTGGCTTTTGGCAAACTGGTCGAATATCGCCAGCAGCTCTTTGTTGGTCTGAGTGAGGGGGATTTGCGCTGCATCGGCGCCAGCGTAGTTTTTGAGATCTTTGGCCGCGATAACGCGTGGATCCTTGGCTACGTAGTCGACGTTTTGGCTGATGCCGTCAAAAAACTGCTTCATGCCATTGTCGATCTGGCGGATCTCGCGACCGCTGCTGTCGAGGAAATTGGCCTGGGCCCCCTCTCGCAGATTCAGCACTACCAAAACGGCGACCAAAATGACCGGGACGCACGCGATAGCCGCGAACGCCCAGGTCAGCTTCTGCTTGATATTCATGACTTCACCTGCGGGTATTTATAGTTTTGGCAAGGAGAAACGCTAGCGCTGAACGTTGCATGTGTTGTTATAAGGAGATAGAGCCCATGCGCAATTGAGTTATCGACCGCGACGGTGCGCACTTTAGGGCGATACCGATACCTGCCTTAAAGCAATAAAGATACGACGTCTTAGAACACCTCTCGAATCCGTGTGTTTAGAAATGTTTTAAGGTCGCGGGTTATTGTCGTGCTCCTTGAACGTCATCGAATCACGCCAATTTCAGGTAAAAAAACCGCTTTTCAACCAAGAGGTAACTTTCCAGCCTGAGAAAATAGCGATTGATGTCATCCAAGGACAGTCATAGGATGACTGACCACAATCATAAAAATAAGGGATCATCTGTGAGAACGCCCCTCCTCTTGACCGCTGCGGTTGTCTACGGTCTCAGCCTGCAAGCCAATGCCGACACCTTTGCCTATATCTCGAGCCCGGGAGACGGGCTGATTTCCCAGTACAGCCTTGACCAGAACAACGGCGCGCTGCGCCTGATTGACCAGGTCAATGCCGGTGATCAGGTCAACCCCATGGCCATCACCCCTGACGGCAAAGTGTTGTTTGCGGCCTTGCGAGTCAAGCCGTTCCAGGTGCTGGGTTACAGCATCGATCCCAAGAGCGGACATCTGACTCCACTGTCCAAAGCGCCGCTGGCAGAAAGCATGGCTTACCTGTCTACCGATAGAAAAGGACACTATCTGCTTGCTGCGTCCTACGGTGCCGACACCATCACCGTTCAGGCCATCGACAAGACCTATCAGCCTTCTGCCAGCATCCTGAGCTACAAGACAGGCCCGCATGCGCATTCGATTCGTACCGACCCGAGCAACCGTTTTGCCTACGCGGGCAATCTTGGTGCGGACAAGGTCCTGCAATATCGCCTCGATGCCACCACCGGCGCGCTCACCCCTATCGGCAGCGGTTACATCCGTGTCGCGGACAATACCGGGCCTCGGCACCTGGCCTTTTCCCCGAATGGCAAATACCTGTATGTGGTCGGTGAAATGAGCGGCACGGTCACAGCGTTTTCAATCAATGACAGCACCGGCGCATTGACTCAGATTGCCGTTGCCAATGGCATTCCCGAGCGTTTGAAACTGGCTCACGGCGAAGTGCGTGATGCACGTAACAACGACTTGAAGGACGACCCGACACCACGCATATGGGCGGCGGACCTGCGGATCTCGCCCGATGGCTCGCTATTGTTGATGACCGAGCGCACCAGCAGTTCGGTTTCGGCATTCGCAGTTGACCCTTCAACAGGCGGCTTGAGCTTCATCGATAATTACCCGGTCCAAGAGAAGCAGCCACGCAATATCGCTTTTTCACCCAATGGGCGCTGGTTGCTGGTGACAGGCGAGAAAAGCGAAAAAGTCGGCACTTACGCAATCAGCAACAACGGCGCGCTGAAACGTGTCGGTGAAGCGGCGTCGGGCAAAGGCGCAGTATGGATTGAAGTGTTGAAAACGTCGGCGAAGTAATTAAGGCTCGGCGCATGGAGGTCGGGGGTTGGCTCATTCCGTCCTCCCTGTCGATGATGATCTTTCTTTGGCTAAGGGCACATCTTGCGCCGATGGGCGACTGCACCCGCCTCTTCGGTTCGAACTGGAATTAAAACTCAATCAAAAGGCCCGTCAGCTCAATTTCAAGCTCCGGGCCGAGTGATTCGAGAAACTGACAAGCAGTAGAACGCCAGTGCCAGCGCCGCCAACGTACCGCCCACCACGCCAGTGAACGCAAAGCCTAACTGGCCGCCGACCCAACTGCCCAGCAGTGCCCCGCCGCCAATGCCGACGTTATAGATCCCGGAAAACAGCGCCATCGCCACATCGGTCGCGTCCGCAGCCAACACCAGGACTCTGGACTGCAACGCCAGCCCAAACCCCATGATTGCCATCCCCCAGAACAGGCTCAGCGCGCCCAGGTACGAGACCTTCCCACTCAACGGCCACAGCAATGCCAGGCACAAGGCAAGCAACGACACGCAGATGATCAGAAAGCGCTGCGGGTTATAGCGGTGCAGCCAACTGAACAGCAACGAACCGAAAATGCCCGCACCGCCGAATAGCAGCAAAATAAGGGTCACCACATCGCCACTCAGGCCCGCCACCTGCTGGATGAAAGGCTCGATGTAGCTATAGGCAGTGAAATGGGCCGTCACTACGACGGCCGTCAGGAGATAGAGCGCTACCAGCGCAGGTCGCTTCAACAACAGGGGCAGACTTCTGAGCGAGCCTGAGTTCTGGCTGGGCAACAACGGCAAGGCCTTGGCCAGCCAGAGCACCAACACAGTGGCCAGCACCGCGATAACGATGAAGGTGGTGCGCCATCCCATGGCCTCGCCCAATAGCCGGCCTAGGGGAATTCCCAGCACCATCGCCAGGGAAGTACCGGTGGCCAGCAAACCAAGGGCCTGGACCTGCTTGCCCGCTGGCGCGAGGCGCACCGCCAGAGAGGCCGTGATCGACCAGAACAACGCATGCGACAACGCCACGCCGACCCGGCTCACCAGCAGGACACCGAAACTGTTCGCCAGACTCGACAGGATGTGACTGACGATGAATATCCCAAACAGCACGAGCAACAACTTGCGCCGCTCGACGTTGCGGGTCATCAGCATGATGGGCAGCGACGCCAGGGACACCACCCACGCATAAATCGTCAACATCAAACCGACCTGAGCGGTGGACATGTCGAAGCTGCTGCCAATCGAACTCAACAGACCGACAGGTACAAACTCGGTGGTGTTGAACACAAACGCAGCCAGGGCCAGTGCAATGACCGGATACCAACTGCCCTCGGTTGTCGCCGTAGAAGTGTTCATTGAAAGCCACATTATTCTGTCGATGTTTTGTACACCCATTGCCTGGAACATCCGGCGACAGGTGTTTCGGCGGCGACTGTACTATAAACAAACGGCGACTTGTCCAACGGGTTCGAAGCGCACTGGCCAGTGGCAACAGGGGCTCATTGACCAACGTAACCTTTGAGGCGCATGCAATCATTTGTCAGGTCGATCTGTTTTTCCGCAATAACGATGCCATCCCCCACGGCACTGCCCATGCCGTGGGTCTTGTCGTTCGCCGCCGGCGTTGAATGGTAGCTGGCAGTTGCTGCTTTGGCCTGGTACTGGCATTGAGCTTTGTCGTGCTGGATGTCAGCAGCACTTGCGCCTGACCTGGCCCAATCGTGAACAGAGGTCACACACGCGCTCAACAGCGTCGCGAGCACCGCAACAATAATTAACTTCATGGTTTGTACCGCCTATAGATTGAAGGTTTCAAGGTTCCTGGACTGATTCGGATTGCGGTGAGGGAGATCACTTGCAAACGAACGTCACGTTGGCCACTTCATGCTCCTGATCCGCCGGCATGCGCGATTGAACATCAAACTCACCGACTTGCTTTCCCAGCGATGCACACTTGTTGTTGGCGCGGTTCAAGGCCAACTGACGCGCGCCTGGGTGAGTGCCTTGCGACAGTTGAGTATTCGCCGAGGCCTGGTACTCATAGGGTCCCAGTTTCAAGTCGTGGGATTGCCAGACATAGTTACAGACCAATGCAACAGCACTCACAGCAATAATCATGTTGAGTTTCATGGCAAGTATCGGACGCTGGACATTTGTTTCTCCATAACGCTCACCCTACGGGGTCAATAACGCTTCAACGCTGTCATCCGGAATTTCGATGACGCCTTGGGCGACGCGTTGCGCGGGGCAAAGCTGCTCTATGTCGCCGTGGCGCAATGATTGAGCAGTTCGCTATCGAGATGAAGAAAAACGAAGTATCTTTCAGTGACCATTAGAAATACTTAACGAGCGTAGCGGCCATGCAACTTGATGCAAAACAGATGCAGGCGTTCCTGGCCGTGGTCGACAGCGGTAGTTTCGAGAAGGCGGCAGAACGTCTTAACGTAACGCCGTCGGCGGTATCGCAACGCATACATGCTCTGGAAGTTCGTCTGGGCAGTTCAGTGATCGTGCGCGCAAGGCCGTGCGAGCCCACCCAGACGGGACGAAAACTGATGCTCTATCTTCGCCGTGCGACAGTGCTTGAAGAAGAGCTCCTCAATGACCTGACCGGCGACGAACAAGATCATCTGCGTGTGGTCATCGCGGTCAATGGCGACACCCTGGCGACATGGTTCTTTCCTGCACTGGCCGAGATATTCGTCAACGAAAACATTCTGCTCGACGTTGTGGTCGACGATCAGGATCACACCTACGCATTGCTCGAAAGTGGTCAGGTGATCGGCTGCATCGGCACACGCTCAGAGCCTATGCGAGGTTGTTTTACAGAGCCGCTGGGGTCAATGCGTTACCAGTTGGTGGCATCGCCAGCGTTTCAGGAGCGATGGTTTGCGAAGGGCTTGACCCGCTCTGCTGCGCGCAAGGCACCTGTATTTGCCTATTCGCGCAAGGACACCTTGCAGTCTGATTTCATGCAGTCACGTTTCGGCCTGCACGCAGACGCCTACCCCACGCACTACTTGTCACTTCCAGAAGCACGCCTCAAAGCCATACGCCGTGGTCTCGGCTACGGGATGGTGCCGTATATGCAGGTGAGCGATTTGCTCAAAAGTCGGGATCTGGTGGACGTCGCGCCGGAACACTTCACCGATGTAGCGCTTTACTGGCACGCCTGGGCGTTGCAATCACCGCGCATGGAAGCGCTTTCGGAGCGAGCGGTCCATGCCGCACGGCGCATCTTGAGCAGCAAGGGGCCGGTAAAACGCTCCACCATGCCCAAGCAGTAAGCCGCGCCACTGTGCGTCGGGAATACACTCGGCAGCGGCGACCTGAGTCGCCGCTGCACAGTAGTGGATGAAAATGGGCCCTTAGCGTAAAGCCCCCTGCTCAACATCAAGCGGCCGAGCCATGGCCAGGCCCTCCTCGCACAGCGGCAACCCGAACAACAGCACGTCTGCCCGCTCCTCGCCAAAACGGGCGATACGGGGCAAGCGCGCCCAAAGCACCGCACCGATCGACTGCACGATGTGCTGACTGGGGACGTTGGCCGCCATGATCCAGGCCACGAGGGTTTCCAGGCCAAACTGGCGGCCGAGTATCACCGTGGCATGGCCCAGGCGTACGCCGATGCCGCTGCCGTGACGATCGGCGCGCACATAAATCGCCGTTTCACCGGTATTGCGGCACGCCTGAGTCCCCCAACTGAAGCGATTGATCGACAGCCAGCCAACCACTTCGCCGCCGCGCTCCAGTACATACACCGGCAAGCCGTCGCGTTTATAAAGGTTGATGTAGAACGTCACTTCTTCGAGCGTCATGGGCCGGGTCACCGGCGAATTGGCGCCGGTTCCCGCCGTTTCGTTGAAGATGTCCATCATTGCCGGCAAATCGGCGTCACAGGATTCACGTACGCCCCTAGGCAGGACAGTCGGCTGAGGCCGGCGGACAAATACGTTCATGCGCTGGCCCTCTCGTTATAGACGCTGCTCTTCAACTGGCCCCGGGCCCGCGCCAGGCGAGAACGCACAGTGCCGATAGGCACGCCCAGTTGCTGCGCAGCGTCCTGATAGCTGATGTCTGAGTCCACGACCAGGTCAATCACGGCGCGCATGTCAACCGACAAGTCGTCGATGGCTTCCAGGGTGCGGCTGAGCAAGCGCTGGTGCTCACTGACCTGGCTCGGATCATGACCATATTCCAGGCTTTCGATTCCTGAATCTTCCAACACGGTGTTCTGCGGCCGGCGATAGAAGTTTTTGAAGTGATTGCTGACCAGATTAGTGGCAATGCCGAACAACCAGGTTTCCGGTTTCGATGCCCCGGTGAACTTGTGCTGGTTACGCCAGGCTTCCAGATAAGTCATCTGCATCAGATCGTCGACATCGGCTGGATTGAATACCCGTTTGGTTATGAAACCGCGCAACTTTTTCTCGCTGCTGTGTGCCAGACCGCCCAAATCCAGTTTGATGGCGGCAATGACTTTCGCTTCCGTTTGAACACGACTCGATTCCACGCTTGATCCCTCATCACTCACGCTATGCCGACATTGGCGGGAGGGATAGAGAGCAGCGAGCGTACCAACCTTGGTACTTTTTCAACCGACTGTTTTTAAACAGTTTTTAAACCTGAAAAACGTGATTTTTGCCATTTGTTGCACTTTTGACAAAAACCCCGTGCCAGTTCTTGCACAGGTTTTTGAACCTGACGACAACGAGGGAACCCGACGCCGCCAAACGCCACTCACTGCCCACCTGTATAGCGGTGGAACGTGCGCCTCCATGAAAGTATCCAACTACAACGATGCCCTGCCCCTGGATTTGCTGCCGCGTCCTTTGCCCGGCACGGAAACGTCGTCGACCGTGGCCAAAAATCCTCTGATTGATTCCATGGAAGAAGTGGCGCTGAAGTTCAGCGAGAGCATCGAACGCCACAGCAAAAGCCTGGACGAACGCCATATCAGCGACGCGACCCGAGGACAGCGGGTCGAGCGCATCGAAAAGCTCGTTGAGCTTTACCGCCTCCTTGATCACACCGACCAGCCGAGCCTCGAACAACAGGCCCGCCGCATGCAGCAGCAGTTGCAGCAACAGCCGTCGCTGCAGACGGCCCTGAACCTGGCGGACAACGATCCAGCGCGCGCCGATATTCTGCTGCAGCAGGCGATGCACCTGGCTCTCGGTGAAGGTCATGAGGCCCAAGCGCAGAGCACCCGAGACCTGATCGATGAGTTACGGTTGGTGCACGGCGATAAAATCCGTGCCGGGTTCAACACGGCCAGTGCCATCGCCCTGTTCAGCCGTGATCCACAGCAACGCGCGGCCATGCGTCAGCTGTATTACAAGGCGATTATTGGTCAACAACCCTTGGCCAGTCTGCTCGAAGCCCTGCTCGAACACTTCAGCGAGGAACAGTTCTCCCGGGGGTTGCGTACCCTGCAGCGCGCGCTGGCCGACGATATCGCCGCCCTTTCGCCGTCCCTGCCCGGCGCAGTACTGGGCTCGATGCTGCGTGGATTGGGCTCCTGCGGGCAGCTCAACAACATGATCAAGGCGTGTCACGACCTGTTGCAACGCTTGAGCCAGCAACAGCGGCGCGACAGCATGACGCCCCTGGCC
Source organism: Pseudomonas sp. NPDC087614 (assembly GCF_044743485.1). Classification (NCBI taxonomy): domain Bacteria; kingdom Pseudomonadati; phylum Pseudomonadota; class Gammaproteobacteria; order Pseudomonadales; family Pseudomonadaceae; genus Pseudomonas; species Pseudomonas sp. NPDC087614. The sequence continues at coordinate 60,672 of NZ_JBIUWN010000004.1, forward strand.
ATGAGCAAACGCCTGCTGCGCTTTTGCGCCAACGGCTTTTTCGCCCGCGACCTGACCCTGCTCAGCGATGACACCCTGAGCAATGCAGCGCACTTGCAGCCGCTGTACTTCAATGGCTTGTATCCACTGCTGCAAAACCTGCCACTGGTGCTGTGGAAGGATCTAAAGACTCGGCAAAACGGCCTGCGCCTGCTGCATAACCTGATGGATCAACTCGCCCGGCAAGAACGTCAGGCCCTGGGGCTGGCCGAACCAGGGCGGGGCCTGCAATGAATCGCCTGATTCACAGCCTCAACCGCCTGGCACTCGCGGTGATGCGCCGTACCGAGATCGTCGGCGCGGTCATGGTCATGGCCATCGTGTTCATGATGATCCTGCCGCTGCCCACGGCGTTGGTGGATGTGCTGATTGCCCTGAACATCTGCATCTCGTCGTTGCTGATCGTTCTGGCCATGTACCTGCCGCGGCCGCTGGCGTTCTCGACATTTCCTGCGGTGCTGCTGCTGACCACCATGTTCCGGTTGGCGCTGTCGATCGCCACGACCCGTTTGATCCTGCTGCAACAGGATGCCGGGCACATCGTCGAGGCGTTTGGCAGCTTTGTGGTGGGCGGCAATCTGGCAGTGGGTCTGGTGATTTTCCTGATCCTGACGATCGTCAACTTTCTGGTGATCACCAAGGGCTCCGAACGCGTGGCCGAAGTCGCGGCACGTTTCACGCTGGACGCCATGCCCGGTAAACAGATGTCCATCGACAGCGATCTGCGCGCCAACCTGATCAACGTCCGCGAGGCTCGCCAGCGTCGCGAGCAGTTGTCCAAGGAGAGCCAGTTATTCGGCGCCATGGACGGTGCGATGAAGTTCGTCAAAGGCGATGCCATCGCCGGCCTGGTGATCGTCTTCATCAACTTGATTGGCGGTTTCTCCATCGGTGTCCTGCAAAACGACATGCAGCCCGCGCAAGCCATGCACCTGTATTCGGTGCTGACCATCGGCGACGGCCTGATCGCTCAAATTCCGGCGCTGCTGATTTCTCTCACCGCCGGCATGATCATCACCCGCGTAGCCCCGGACAGTCAGGCCGGTGACGCCAACATCGGTCATGAAATCGCCGAACAGTTGACCAGCCAACCCAAGGCCTGGGTGTTTTCCTCGATCGGCATGCTCGGCTTTGCGGCGATCCCCGGCATGCCCAGCGTGGTGTTCATCAGTATCAGCATGATCTGTCTGTTCAGCGGTTTGATCCAGTTGTGGCGCATCCGCCAGAAACAGATCCTCCAGGACCACGACGGCGCCGCGCGCAACGGCGCACCAGAGCTCAATGGCCGCGAAGACATCCGGCGTTTCAACCCGTCCCGGGCCTATCTGTTGCAGTTTCATCCCAGCCACAAAGACAGCGTGGCGCTGGAGCGACTGCTGCACGGCATTCGCCAGCGACGCAACACGCTGGTGCACCGTTTCGGGCTGACACTGCCCTCCTTCGACCTGGAGTTTTGCGAGGACTGTGGCGAAGACGAATTGCGTTTTTGCGTCTACGAAGTGCCGCTGATCCGCGCCACCTGGAGCGATAGCCGAATGGCTGTGCACCTGCGCCAATGCGGCGAACTGCATGACGGTGAGCCGGGACTGGCAGAGCGTGATGAAACCGAGTGGGTGTGGTTCGCGCCCGACCACGCCTTGCTGCGCATGAGCAGCGTGGAGCCGGTCAGTGCCGAGGACCTGATTCTGGAACGCATGGACCGCGCCTTCCAGGCGACTGGTCCGCAATTCATCGGTTTGCAGGAAAGCAAAGCGATCCTCAGTTGGCTCGAAAGCGAACAGCCGGAGCTTGCCCAGGAACTGCAACGCACCCTGCCGCTGGCGCGTTTTGCCGCGGTGTTGCAGCGCCTGTCCGCCGAACTGGTATCGCTGCGCTCGGTGCGCCCCATTGCCGAGACACTGATCGAACAGGGCCAGCATGAGCGGGACCTGAACGCCCTCACCGATTACGTGCGCATCGCCCTCAAGGCGCAAATCTGCCACCAACACACCGAGCATGGCGCCCTCAACGCTTGGTTGGTCACGCCGGAAACCGAAGTCTTGCTGCGCGACGCCCTGCGCCAAGGCCAGAGCGAAGCCTGGTTTGCCCTTGAGCCGGAGGTGGGTAATGCCTTGCTCCAACAATTGAGCGCGGCGTTCCCGCTGCGCGCCAGCCCGGCACCGGTGCTGCTGGTGGCCCAGGACCTGCGCAGCCCGCTGCATGGGCTGCTCAGAGAACAATTCAACCATGTTCCAGTGCTGTCCTTCGCCGAGTTGCTGTCCTCGGTGCAAGTGCAGGTGCTGGGACGCGTTGATCTGCAAGAAGCCCATGACCTGCTGGCCTGACGGAGTTGTGCGATGAAACCGGACATGATGTATGAACTGCGCGTGCTCACCGGCCTGCACCGTGGGGCGGCGCTGCCATTGAACGGTGGCGAATGGTCGATCGGCTCTGCAGTGGGCGCCGATCTGGCGTTGTACGACCCTGGCATCAAGGATCGCCACTGCCTGCTGCGGCTGGTCGACGACACCTGGTCACTGGCGCGCAAAGATGGCCCGGTGACCGACAGCGAGGGGCACAAGGTTGACGCCATCGCCACGTTGCAACCGGGAACACCGTTCGCCCTCAACGGCGTATGGCTGTCGGTGGTCAGCGCCAACACCGAGTGGCCGCAAGATCAGGACGACGACGCGCACGGTCCACACGCCGAACCCGTTGAAACCACGTTGCCGCCAATGAATGCCGAGCGCGACGAAGCAATGCCCGCAACGCCAGCGCCATCACGCTCACTGTTGGGCCCGGCATTGGTTGCAGGATCTGTGCTGCTGTTTCTCGTGGCGTTGTTCTGGGGCGTGAATTCCGGGGTTTCAAATTCGACACCTGTCCCGGTGCCCGTGCCCACCCGCACGCCGCTCAAGAACGCCGCCCAGGTGCGTGAGGTCTTGGAGCGCATGCTCACCGAACGCGAGTTGCAGGGCCGCATCCGCCTGGTCGAACAACCGGGCAAAATCCTCCTCAAGGGACGCTTTGACGAGGACGATCTACTGCAATTGACCGAACGCATGTTGTTGCGTTTCGAGCAACAGTACCGCAGCCCGATACCGGTGCTCAGCGACTTGCCCGAAGCCACACCTCTGCTGCCGTTCAGCATTGTCCAGATCAGCCTGGCGCGGTTGCCCAACGTGCTCACCAGCGATGGTCGCCGCGTGTTCCTCGGCGACGAAGTGGCCGGCGTGCGACTGGTGGGCATCAGCGAACATCAGGTGGTGTTCGAAGGCGATCAGCGCATCGAGGTGAGCTGGTGATCCAGGCAGCCATCGCACAATTACAGGATTGGTGCGGCGGGCACCAGCAGCGCCTGGCGAACTGCGCGCCGGTGTCCATCCATGGGCGCATCGCCGGGGTGAACGGCATTCTTCTGCACAGTCGCATGCCCCGCGCGCGAATCGGTGACCTGTGCCAGATCCAGCGCGCCGACGGCAATCAGGTGATGGCCGAAATCGTCGGCTTCGACCGTGAACACACCTTGTTGGCCGCCCTTGGAGCACTCGACGGCATCGCCATCGGCGCGCGGGTCACGCCGTTGTTCCAGCCGCACAGCCTGTTGGTGGGCGAGCACCTGCTGGGCTGCGTACTCGACGGTTTTGGCCGCGCCCTCAACGGCGAAGGCCCCGAAGCCTTCGCGGCGGCCGGATCGGTGGGGGCTTTGCCGGTGATCCGCGATGCACCAGCGGCCAGCGAACGCCCGCGAATCGAAGCACCGCTGGCCACTGGGCTGCGCGCAATCGACGGTTTGCTGACCCTGGGCGAAGGCCAGCGCGTGGGGATCTTCGCCGGCGCCGGGTGTGGCAAAACCACCTTGCTCGCCGAATTGGCCCGCAACACGCCGTGCCAGGCCATTGTGTTTGGTCTGATCGGCGAACGGGGCCGGGAACTGCGCGAGTTTCTTGACCATGAACTGGACGAAGAACTGCGCAGCCGCACCGTACTGGTCTGCGCCACGTCCGATCGCAGCAGCATGGAACGCGCCCGAGCCGCGTTCACGGCCACGGCGATTGCCGAAGGTTTTCGCCAGCAGGGCAAATCGACGTTGCTGATCATCGACTCGCTGACCCGGTTCGCCCGTGCCCAGCGAGAAATCGGCCTGGCCAGCGGCGAGCCGGCCGGTCGTGGCGGCCTGCCGCCTTCGGTCTACAGCCTGCTGCCACGTTTGGTGGAACGCGCCGGACGCACCCAAAACGGTGTCATCACGGCCCTGTATTCGGTGCTGATTGAGCAGGATTCGATGAATGACCCGGTGGCCGATGAAGTGCGCTCGCTGCTTGACGGCCACATAGTGTTGTCGCGACGCCTGGCTGAGCGTGGCCATTACCCGGCGGTGGACATCCTCGCCAGCCTGAGCCGGACCATGAGCCAGGTGGTGGGAACCGAACAGCAACAAGGGGCCACACAGTTACGCCGGCTGATGGCGGCCTATCAGCAAGTGGAAATGCTCATCAAGTTGGGCGAGTACCAGCCTGGCAATGACCCGCTGACCGATTGCGCCGTGGACGCTCGCGCACGGATCGATGCCTTTCTGCAGCAATCGCTGCGCGATCCGGTGCCGCTCGATGAAACCCTGGACCACCTTCTACAGGTAACCGCTCATGCCCCAGTCTGATACCGATTCCCCGTCACCGGCCAATGATTCGATGGCCAACAACCTGACGGCGACGCTCGATGTGCTGACGCCGATCCGCCGCCATCGGCTGACCATGGCCGAACAGGCCTGGCAGCGTCAACGCTCGGTGCTCAAGGCCCTGCACACAAGCCTGGAACAACTGACGAAGGAGCTTGAACAACGGCGCGAACAGCATGGCCTGGCGCGCCTGGAACAGCGCGATGCCCACATCAATCGTCGTCTGCCGCTCAACGAGATGAACCAATGGCTAACCGGCGAGCAGCAAGCCCTGCGCCAAATCGAGCGCTTGGAGCAGCGCTACAAAGCGTTGCAGGAAGAATGCCGGCAACAGCAGCAATGGACTGAGGACAGCGAACGGCAACTGCATCGCCGCCAACGTGACGTGGAAAAACTCGACTACTTGCGCGACCTCGCCCAGGAGGCTTCATGAACCCGCGTCACGCCACGCTCAAGGCGCCACCGCGCCCGCCGGAAGCACCCCGACCGCGTCAGGAGACGGTCTCGGCGTGGCCAGTCAGATCCGAGCGCCGTCACGACCTGCGCGGTGAAACCCGTGACGAGAGTGAGCAGTTCGAGCAACTGCTGCAAACGTTCGACAACCTGGACCCGTCACTGATGGCCGACGTCGGCGGGAGCGGGTTTCAGGACCCGCAGCAACACCCCGAGTCGTCTTCACAAGGCGCCGCTGTGACACCGGAACCAAGCACCCTCGCGTTATGGGAGACCTTGCTGGCCCGACTGGAACAGCACTTGGATGAGCTGCAGCCCGGGGTCCTTGAAGCGCACCTGGAACTGCCGAACCTTGGCACGGTAAAGGTCAATGTGACACCTCGGGGGACGACGCTGGAAATCGCGGTGCATATGGCCCGCGAGGCGTGGCGCCAAGTCGAGCCTCAGCAGTCAGCCAGCGCCGCATGGCTGGCACAGCAATTGGGCCGCACGGTGCGCTTGAGCCTGCACCGCGAGGACGATTGAAGTGAATGCTCAAGCATTGCGCCTGCGCAGCCTGTCACAGGCCGAGGCCTCGGTGCGCGAACGTGTGGGCGCGGGTCTGAGCTTGCACCTGTCGCAGCCGTCGCCCGCCACCCTGACCCTGCGCCTGGCGCCACGGCCCTTTCACACACCGCCCGCCACGGCCTTCGAATCTGCCTGCGGTCTGCTCTGGCTCGATGCCGCCGGGCCACTGCTGAGCGAGCTTTCCTCATGCCCGGCAATCCTCGCCGATCCGATGACGGCCACAACGGACTGCCCTTGGTATTGGCCGCTGTACAACCAATATCTGGCGCCCGAACTGCAAGTCGCATTGAGCCCGCTGCATGCCGTGGCAACGGCGCCCGCGCCAGGGCTGGACTGTTTGCTGGAACTGCACAGCACCGCAGCGGGCGCGCACATCAGTCGCTTGCGAATCGCCGCCGACACCCTGCTGCGCTGGCTCGACCATGGCCCGTGGCGAGCCTCCCGGGCCAGCACCGGCGATCGGGACTGGCCGGTGTCCTTGCCGTTGCTGCTGGGCCATTGCGCTTTGAGCCGAGGCGAACTGCTCACCCTGCGAGCGGGGGACGTTTTGCTCATTCCCCAACCGCTGTTTACCGCCCAAGGGCTGGGCAGCCTGCAAGTCGGCGCCTGCCGCCTGCACCTGCGCCAGCAAGCGGCAACTGCCCTGCACTTCACACTCACCGAACTGGAAGATTTGCCGATGAATGCCTCCCTCGATCACTTTGCCCTTGGCGATCATGAGCCGCTCAACGAGGTCGACGCGTCGACGCTAGCGGTTGATGACACGGCCAGCGAACGTTTCGACGATCTGCCGGTGGCGCTGACCCTGCGAGCCGGCAGCCTCAACCTGAGCCTCGGCCAGCTACGCAGCCTCAGCGTCGGCTCGGTCTTGCGCTTTAGCGGTTGCACGCCGGGGCAGGCCATGTTGTGCCAGGGCGAACTCGTTTTGGCTCAAGGTGAACTGGTGGACATCGAAGGTCGGCTGGGTTTGCAAATTACCCGCCTGGAGCTGCGCCCGTGAATGTGCAGGACGTTGATCCGCTGACGCTGGCCCTCTTTCTGGGCGCACTGTCGCTGGTACCTTTATTGATGATGATCTGCACCGCGTTCCTGAAGATTTCCATGGTGCTGCTGATTACCCGCAACGCCATCGGCGTGCAGCAGGCGCCGCCGAACATGGCGCTGTACGGCATCGCGTTGGCGGCAACGCTGTTCATCATGGCGCCCGTGTTCAACGACATGGGTCAGCGCTTTCGCGAAATGCCGCAGCGTCTGGACAATTTCACCGCCATGCAAACCGCCGGCACGCAAGTGCTGGAACCCCTTCGCCACTTCATGGCACGCAATGTCGACCCGGACATCCAGACCCATCTTCTGGAGAACACTCAACGAATGTGGCCGGCGGCAATGGCAGCCAAGGCCAGCCGCGACGACTTGCTGCTGATCGTCCCGGCGTTTGTGCTGTCGGAATTGCAGGCCGGTTTCCAGATCGGCTTTCTGATCTACGTGCCCTTTATCGTGATCGACCTGATCGTCTCCAACATTCTGTTGGCGCTGGGTATGCAGATGGTGGCGCCGATGACCATTTCCCTGCCCCTGAAAATCCTCCTGTTCGTCCTCGTCGATGGCTGGACACGGCTGCTCGACGGCCTCTTCTATAGCTACCTGTGAGGGCAACATGGACACATTGACGCTGTTCAAACAAGCCATGTTGCTCGTGGTGGTCCTGTCGGCGCCGCCACTGATCGTCGCGGTGATCGTCGGCGTGCTGACGTCTTTGCTGCAAGCGGTGATGCAGTTGCAGGACCAGACCCTGCCCTTTGCCATCAAGCTGGTGGCGGTGGGCATTGCACTGGCCCTGACCGGACGCTGGATTGGCGTCGAGTTGATGCAACTGGCCAACCTGGCGTTCGGCATGATCGCGCAGACGAGGGCTTGAAATGTTCGGGCCGGCGTTCAACGAAGTGTCCCAATCCATTCTCGCCCTGACCTTGGGCATGGCTCGTCTTTATCCGTGCCTGTTCCTGGTGCCGGCGTTCGCCTTTCGCGAGATCAAAGGCATGCTGCGCCACGCCATCGTGCTCGCGCTGGCACTGGTGCCGATGCCGGGGATTCGCGCCAGCCTGGCGGGGCATGATCTGGGTTGGATCGATCTTGGCGGGCTGATACTCAAAGAGAGCGTGATCGGCCTGTTGCTTGGGCTGCTGCTGGCGATGCCGTTCTGGATGTTCGAGTCCATTGGTTGCCTGTTCGACAACCAGCGCGGCGCGCTGATCGGCGGCCAGATCAACCCGGCGCTGGGGGACAACACTTCCGAACTGGGGCACATGTTCAAACAACTGCTGATCCTGTTGTTGATCCTCGGTGGCGGTTATGCCGCCCTGACGCAGGTGATCTGGGACAGCTACGCCGTGTGGCCCGCCAACCACTGGTTGCCGATGCCCGCCACAGACGGGTGGGAACTTTATCTGAAGCTGCTCGCGAGCACCTTTCGCTGCATGGTTCTATACGCCGCACCGTTGGTGGGCCTGTTGCTGCTGATCGAGTTCGGCATGGCGATCCTCAGCCTGTACAGCCCGCAGTTGCAGGTCTCGACTTTGGCGATGCCGGCCAAGAGCCTGGTCGGCCTGGGCTTTCTGGTGCTCTATCTGCCGATGCTGTGTTGGCTTGGCCAGGGTCAATTGGCGCAACTGGCTGACTTCAAGCACCTGCTGCCGTTGTTGCTCAAGGCAACCCCTGGAGCCCTCCCATGAGCGAAAAAACCGAGCAGCCCACGCACAAGAAACTCGCCGACGCACGCAAAAAAGGTCAGGTCGGACAAAGTCAGGATGTGCCCAAACTGCTGATTTTCGGCGCGCTGCTGGAATTGATTCTGGGCCTGGCCGAGGGCGGTATCGAGCGACTCAAGGCGCTGATGAACCTGCCCTCGCAGCAGATGGACCGGCCCTTCGGCGCGGGCGTCGGCGAAGTGCTGACCAAGGCTGGCTGGGAGCTGTTGCTGTTCATGTTGCCCGTGCTGGGCATTGCCGTGGCCATGCGCCTGATGGGCGGCTGGGTGCAATTCGGGCCGCTGTTTGCGCCCGAGGCGCTGAAGCTGGATTTCGAGCGGCTCAACCCGCTCAATCAATTCAAGCAAATGTTCTCCTCGCGTCAGTTGTTCAACCTGCTCAACAGCCTGTGCAAGGCTGTGCTGATCGGCGTGGTTCTGTATCTGGTGCTGCCGCCGGCGCTGGGCGATCTGATCGGCCTGGCCAACAGTGACCTGAACACCTATTGGCACGCAATGATCGCTCTGTTCCACCGACTCTCGCGGATCTGCCTGGGGTTGTTGCTGGTGTTGGCGATCGTCGATTTCGCCTTGCAGAAATACTTCTTCATCAAGGGCCAGCGCATGAGCCACGAAGATGTGCGCAAGGAGTTCAAGCAGATGGAGGGCGACCCACACATGAAGTCGCACCGCAAGTCGCTGGCCCGGGAAATGCTCCAGCAACCGGCCGGCGCCACGCCTGCCAAAGCGCCGGTGGAAGACGCCGATCTGCTGCTGGTGAATCCCACCCACTACGCCGTCGCCTTGTTCTATCGCCCCCAGCAGACACCGCTGCCGCGCATTATTGACAAGGGCCACGATGCCCACGCGCGGGAACTGATTGAGCGTGCGCGCAAGGCCGGCGTGCCCGTGATCCGCTATGTATGGCTGGCGCGCACGTTATACCGCAGCGAGGTCGGCCAATTCATCCCGCGCGAAACCCTGCAAGCGGTGGCGCAGGTCTATCGCCTGCTGCGCGAACTCGACGACCACGTTCAGTCGCAAACCATCGAAATGCCCGGCACGCCCTACTGAGACACGAAGGAACCAGGTGCAAGCGACGACCACTCAGGGCAAAGGAAATTTTCCTGAACGCCCAAGGCGGACCTAACGACCCCGCCGTGTCAGTTTCTGACCTGGAGTCCTGCTATGGAGTCATCGATTCAACGGGCCGCGTCGACGCCGCTGCCAATCATTTCCCAGACGACAAACAATGCTCAGGGGCTAGAGCAACAATCTCAGGCACCGACCCAGCGCAGCGGTCACTCCTTGCGCGATCTAGGCAGACGTTTCATGCATCTGGTCGGCCGTGTTCGCCAGGATACGCAGGCGACACCGCGGCAGTCCGCCGCCTCTTCGAGCAGCCGGCGCAATGTGGCGTCCCAGGCCAGCGCAGGGGCTAGCGAGCCCGCCGCCTCCTCCTCCACCGCCAGCAATGCGCCGCCGGCGCCAAGGCTGAGCCGCAGTCATGCCGCCCGTTTCAGTGCTCCGGGCGAGCGCGCTCAATCGAACGTGCCGGCCGAGAACAGTTCGGCGCATGTACGTCTGGATGACAAGGGGCAGCCGGACTTCGTCAATTTCACATCCACCGCTGTCGCGGACCTGCTGCGCAATGCCCTGACCCGATCCGGTCAGCACTTTCAGGCGGCGACGAGTAATGACAGTGGCGAGGATCATCTGCTGCTGGAGCCCCAAGGTCATTTGCTGCATGTAAAGCAGTCACCCTCTGCGGTCGTGGCGCTGCGCAGCAGCCAACCCGCAGGCCCGGTAGAAAACAACAGTGCGCCATCCTCCCTGGCCCTGCATGACCAGCAAGCCCGCGTGAGTAATGGCGGCGTTCTGGACACCATCGGGCGCAGCCATCTAGGGCACCTGACCGGTATCCATCAGGACAGCGACGGTCAGCCGTTACGGCTACACGACGAAAAACTCTACGAATTCGACCAAGCCAATGGCACCTGGCATACACCACCGGATCACGAACAGATCAAGTTCAGCCAGTTGTCGAGTCAAGGTAACGGCAAACTTTATGGGCAAACCGGCGACCACCTGGTGGATCTCTCCAGCGAAGGCGTACTGCCTATCGAGGTGCCGGGCCTGAAAGCGTTTTCCGTCAGCGCCGATCAGCACGTCGCCACCTTGAGTGGCGATCACCGCCAGACGCTGCAGTTGTTCGACCTCAATCAAGGCGCGTCGACGTCCAGCCACACCAAAACCCTTGAACTGAACGGCGGCACTGCCGAGCCCAAACACATCGGCATGAGCCCTGAGCGCTTGTTCATCAGCGATACCGAGGGCCGTTTGTACAGCATCAAGCGTGCCGATCTCGCCCCCGATTCGCCAACCCTGCGATTGATGCCCGAGGAACACTTCCACCCTGAGGGCGAACGTCTGGGTGGTAAACATCAGGTCAGCGGTTTCCTCCATGGCGATCAGGGTGATTTGCAGGTTTTGCTCAGCGATCGCACCGGCCAGACCCACTCCCATCAAATCGACGAGCCGGAGTTACGGCTCAACAATGGCTGGAATCTCAGCGACGCACTGGTGCTGGACAACAAGCGCGGCATTCCCGGCAGCACGCCGCCGACGCCGGCCCAGACGTTTGACCTCGACCGTTTGGGCCGTGTCGGCCTTAGCGATCAACGCATCCAGCGCTGGGACTCGACCAGCCAGGACTGGAAAGACACGGGCATCAAGGATGTCACGCATCTGCAACGCGGCATCGACAGCAAGGCCTACCTGCTGCAAGACGGGCAACTGAAAAAGCTCGACGTCAGCCCGAACTACAACCCGGTAACCGTGGGCAGCAGCCACACCCTGAATCAGCCGCCACGCTCGACCAAAGTGGCCCTCGGTGAACCTGTGCCCGGTCTCGAAGACCGGCAAGTCACCGCGTTCGCGATGCTCAACGACAAACAGTTCGTGGCCCTCGATACCAACGAGCGCCTGTCCGTTCACCACCCCGACGGCACCGCCAGCGATTTGAGCCAAATCGACCTGGAAGGCAGCGTGGCCTCCCTGGCGCTGGACGAAAACCACAACCTGCATGCCCTGACCACTGACGGCAAACTGTTCACGATGGCCAAAGACGATTGGCAGGCGCGCCCTGACCAACCGCGCCCCGAGGCAGCGTGGAAACCTCTGCCACTGCCTGCCGGACACCAGGTCCACAGCATCCGCACCGGCGATGACAACCGCCTGAACGTGACGCTCAAGAACGACGACAATCACTCGCAGATGCAGCTCAAGGGCAAGACTTGGGAGCCATTGACGCCACGTCCGGCCGACCACAACGCCCTGAGTGAGTTGTTCTCGCGGGTCAGCGGTGGCGAGAAAACCGCGCGCATTCCAGGCACCGGGCTGACCGCACGCTTTACCGCCACCTTCATGGGCCGGGGCTCCATGGAAAACACCAACAGGCCCAGTACGGGCGAGTTCATCCGCGCCCACATCTTCAAGCCGACCATGGAACCTCCGCGGTTCATGAAGAACATCGGCAATCACATCCAGCATCACCATCATGGTCGCGAAGGATTGCGCCCGCTGTACGACTCCGAAGGCGATCTGTTCAAGGCGCTGGAGCTTCTCAACCATGACCAGGCACCCGCCGCCCCCGGTCGGGATCTCAAGTCACGGATCAGCCAGCTTGATCTCGGGCCACAAGGTGGCCAACTGTTGCAGGATCTCGAATCCCTGCGCAGTGAACTGGAAGACAACAGCCTGCGCGCCACACGACATTTGGGCCAGGAGCACGGCAAGTCGAAACTGCTGCACCAGAAAGAAGGCCTGCTGAACATCCACGGCGAACCGAACCCGCCGTCCAAACGCACGAAACTGCGCATGAAGCTGAGCAACCTGGGGGAAAAACTCAACATCGCCAGTGCCGGCCATGACCTGCTCAAGGAGGTGCAAGGCGCGCTCAAGCACGTCGCACCTTCGCAGCACAATCCTACCGGCACCCTGCTCAAGACCCTGCAAGACAAAGGCATGAAACTCTCTCACCAGAAGGCCGACATTCCCTTGGGCCAGCGCCGTGATGTCAGCGACGGCCAAGGGTTGACCAAGGCCCGGCTGGCCCTCGACGTGGTCACCATGAAGAATCTTGGCTTGCTGCTGGACAAGGCTGAAATGGTCAGTGCGCAGGGCGACAACAGCCGACAGTTGGCGCAATTGAAAACTGATCTGAGCCTCCTGCGCGACAAGACCTATGGCGAGCACCCGGTGAAGCAGATCACCGACATGGGCTTCACCGATCACGCCAACCTGGAAGCCTCCTACGATGGCATCAAGGCCTTCCTCAACGGTTTCAAGAAAGAAGACCACGCTACCAGCGTCAACCTGCGCGCAGCCACCGGCAGCAAAACCCAGGCGGAACTGGCGGACAAGCTCAAGTCGGCGCTCAAACAATTGGAGCATCCTGACGATGAAATCGCGCTGCAACGCAGTTACGGGCTCAATGTGAGCACGCCTTTCGTGTCGCTGGCCAACAAGGGCATGGGGCCTTGGCCCAGTGGCGCATTGGGTAGCGGGCGCAACTACAACCTCAATGCCGAGCGCGGTGAAAAGGGAGTGACGATCTATATGCAGCGCGAAGGTGCGGGCATCGCCAGTGCCGGCGTTGGTGGCGGCAAAGACTACTGGCCCGGGTTCTTCAAGGATGGCGAAGTGGACAAGTTCACCAAGGTCGATATCGGTAACGATCGGCTGCTGACGCCGGCCTTGCGCCTGGGTGTAGACGTTACGGGAACCGCGACCCGCACCCAACGCGACGGCGTGGTGTTCACCGTGCCTGACGAGGAGATCGATCACTTCGTCGATAACCTGTTCAGCGGGCAGTTGAGCCCACTTGATGTGATGAAAAAAGGTGTCGACCACGAAACCCAGAAAGGCTTGCGTTTGAACTTTGACGTCAATGCCAGCGCCACCGCCGAAATGCGCGTGGCCCTCGGCCTCACGGACAAAGACAGCTCGCCTCTGTCGGCAGCGACTCGATTGGGGGTGGGCGGTACGGTTAACGTCAATCTGCTCAACTACACCCATTACTCGGTGAACCAACACAGCAACACGGGCGAACTCCAGGAAAGCAGCCGCAACCGGCCTCGGGCGCTTAACAACTTGGGCGCTTCGGTGTTTGCCCGGGCGCAGCTCGCCGGCAGCAACACACAGGCCTCCAGCGCCTCGCAGGGCGTCGTAGCACCACTGGGTGGCGCTGCGGCGGTCTCGGTCGATAACAAAACCACAAAACGCGTCAAGTTCACCTTCAAGGAGGCCGAACCGCTGACCAGCGCCAACCTGAGCAAGCTGGGCGACAGCCTCGGCGCCGCCTTCAAGGACCCCGCTTCCCAGCAGACGGTGGCGCGTCTGAAAGATAGCAACCATGACGATTACGCCGGCCTTGGCGCCAAGGAAATACTGCACAAGCAACTGGCCGATCTGAACCGGCACTTTGCCGACAAACCGGCGGAAAACGACGAGCAATATGCGGCCCTCCGCGCCCTGAAACGCGCGGGAGTGCAGCAACAGGCCGCCGATGCCAAGCACAGCCTGCTCGACAGTGGTCGCTTCGAAAGCTCTTACACCAACCTTTCGCGTCTGAGCGAGCAAGGCATGGTGTCCAAAGTGATGAGCCTGGTCAGCCCAATGCACTCGCCAAGCAACGCCGAGCGGGTATCGACGTTGCTCGGCCAGGACCCGACCTTAAAGGCCTTGATCAAAGAGTTGCAAGGCACGCCGGGCACCCTGGCCAGGGTGCGGCTGGAACTCAAGGACTCGGTGCAGGACCGCGTCGATGAAGGCAGCCGCAAAGGCGACCTGTCACAGAAAGAACTGGCTGCGTTGCTCAGCGACCGCAACAACATGCGGATCAAGGCCATCACCGTGTTCCAGAGCGTCAGCCAGCCGGAGACCTTCTCCTCGCCACTGCCCTTGGTCAGTTACAACAGCAGTGCGTCAATCAACGTCAACAAGACCTTGGGCAAGATCAACTTCAGCTACGGCCAGGATCAGGATGCACCCAGGAACTACTTCCTTGATGGCGAACTTTCAAGGCCTTCGGCACCACTCAAGGCCGCAGTGGACGCCTTGAAAACAGATGGCTTGGAACTCAAGCGCTAAGCCCGCTGACACTTTTGGCGTGGCCCGCGCGGCCACGCTTTTTCGCCCTCGTGGCCAGGTTTCAAGCTTTCAAGGAGGCTCCATGCGCCCTGCGTTTTATCCCCTCAACGAATTTCCACGGCTGGCCGAACTGGCCGCCCAGTGGCCGCTGATGCATCAGGAACTGTTGGCGTTACAGGCGCCGGTGCTCGACATCGATCGCACTGACAAACCCCATGAGCAGATTCATCACGAGGTCACGGCGCACCTGCAACAAGGCGGCCGATATGGCTGGCTCAAAGGCTGGGGCGAAGCCGGTGGTAACCGCGACTGGGTGCAATACCCGCTGGTGTTTCGCGATCAGGCATTGGCACCGGCCCGTGCTGCATTGCCTCAGACCCTTGCACTGCTTGACACCGTGCGCGGGCTCAAGGTCGCCGCCCTTGCACGGCTCGCCCCCCACGCCTGGCTGAGCACCCACCGCCACCCGGAGGTCGGTGAGGAAGGCTTGCTGCAAATGCACCTGACCCTCGAAGCCGCATGCGAGCGCAATTACGCGTACTTGAACGTTGCCGGCGAATTTCATCAGCACCATTGCGGCGCCGCAGCGATCTTCGACGGCTCGCAGGATCATTTCGTGGTCAATGCCAGCGATGCACCTCGATCCATCCTCTACCTGGAGTTCCAGCAAGCCAGACTGCACAAGGTGCCCGTCAACCCAGCGAACGCCTGACGCGGGTCGAACCCATAAAAAACGGGCGCCTGTCAGCAGGCGCCCGTTTTTTACAGCGTGTGGTGCTGCCCCCTTAACGCCGTTCGTTCGCTTCCAGCAAACACTCGGCCAGTAATCGGACAATCCAGTAAGCGGTCAGCCCAGCGGCTTGCTGCAGTTGATCGTGACCGGCGTCCGCCTGGAAATCCCGTTCCAGACGGTCGATGTAACGTGGCAGGTGGAAGCGTTCAGCGCTGCGCCCCGCAGGTTTGTCCAAAGTCGCCTGCAAGCGCTGGCTGATCAACGCGATAGCCTGTTCGAAGGCCTGGCGCTGACTCGCGTCGAGTTCGCCGCTGCCCTGCACCAGCGCTTTCCAGCCACCGCTGGGCGATTGCTGCGCGCTCATCTCAGACCTCCTGATGACGGGTCGATTCAGGCAGCTTGCTGTAAGCGTTCTGGACATTGTTCAGATCGATATTGTGGGTGGTGAGGTTCAGCCCCTCGCTGTCGCTTTTGACGAATGAGAACTTGCCATTCTCGGCGCTGACGTTGCTCAGGTTGAGATTCCAGTTGCCCTGCTGACCGCCATTGGTACGCATGAACGTGCCGAAGTCTTTCGCCTTGAAGTTATCGACATTGACATTGGCGTCCGCATTCAACTGGAAGATCTTGTCTGCCGCGCCTTGGGCGCTGCTGTTGGTGATGTTCAGGTTAGTCACCTTGGCCCCGCCGTCCTTCACCGTCAACGCGTCTTCACCGACGTTTGTCCAATGCACGTTGTCGACGTTCACCGCTTGCTCGCCAGCGGATTTGACGTGGACACCGTCGGCACCGTTGTCACCGATCACCACGTTTTTCAGGGTGGCGCCCTCAGCCAGTTCGAACAGCGGTTTCTGCGACTCACCCTGCCCACCGTCGCCCAGGGCCGCACCGGCGGTGAAGGTTTTGCCGCCGCCGTCAAACACCTCGCCCGGCCCCACTTTGATGGTGCTGTTGACCACGGTCGGGTTACTTGAGGCCGTGGGGAACGACACCGGTGCTGCCCCCGAATTATCCAGCGTCGGCAGCTCAGTAGCGGGGGCGCCCTCTTCCGGACTCAGGCTGGAGTCCGGGACCGGCGCCAGCGCATTGTTGCTCGCCACGGGTTGGCTGCCCTTGTTGGACGTGGTGTCGCCACCGCCGTGCGGTGTACCGAAGGTCTGCGGATGGCTATCCATGAACTGCGCGATCATCTCCAGCACCGCCTTGAGACGCTCATCCCCGGACACCTGACCGCCGCCATCGGCAGTCGGGCTGATCGCGCTATTGAGCGAGCCATCGCCCAGACTTTTCATCAGGGTGTTCACCAGGTCTTCAGGGTTTGCACTACCTCCCACACCCTGAGTGCCGCCCACGCCTTTGCCCTGTGTGCTATCCCCCCCTTGAGCGCTGTCGCCACCGAGGAGCTTTTCGAACAGCGCCATCAGCACCTGCGTGAGCAACTCTTTGGCCGAATCGCCACCACTGCCATCGACGGCAGGCTGGCCGTCCTTGCCCTGCGTGCTGGCGCCCGCGCCCTGCAATTTGTGCAGCAGGTCATCTCCCGCACTCTGCCCGGAGGCGCTGGCGTCTTTGCCGCTGGAAGCGCCCAACAGCATTTCGGCCAGCATCGCGGCCAGCTCCTTTAACCCGGAGGAACCCGAAGGTGCGCTCTGCCCCGTGAGCGCGCCTGGCTCAAGGGCCAGAGCGCCCACCGATCCGTTCTGTGTCAACCCTGAAAACACTTTCATATCCATCATCTGCATCGCACCCCACAGGCAAGAATGTCCGAATCGCAGCCCAATGCTCCACGATCCACCGTGTCGCCCACGTCTTGGCGCGGGTTCACGGTGTCTGTGTGGCCGTCGTTTAACGTCGGTTCCTTCAGAGTCAATTGATCATGCGTGCCAGGCTCAGGCGTGTTTCGCGGGCCTGGGCGATGAAGCCGTGCACCAGACTGCAAAAACTGTCTTCATCGAGTCGCTGTAATTCGCGCGTGGTGCAAAGGCGTACATCGCCCTGATCCAGCGCCAGCCAGCAGCCGCGCAAGGTCGCGACGTCGAAGTTCAGGGTGAGTAACCGTTGCAGTGCGTCGACGCCCGGTTGAACGGCGCCCAGACGACAATGAAAAACCACGGTGTCGCTGTGTTCCGGCAATTCGATGACAGCGGCCTGAACACGGTCACTGTCATATAACGCGCAAACACCGCGCTGGAAGGTAAGAGGCGTGCCCAATTGGCTGGCCAGTTGGGCAATTAATCGCTGGATGATGGACTCGGGGGTCGCCATTGTTTTTCCTCAAGTTTATTTCGTCGGCCGCTGCCGACACGCAACATGAGTGGAAAAACAAGGACGAAGAGTTCCGTGCTGAATAGAAATACCGGGGTCAGTGCTTCAAACCGGCCAAGGACAAGAGTTGGCAAAGTAACGCCTGTAGTTGCTCTCCCTGATATTCAATGTTGAGTTCATGCCAAACCACGAAAGTGTGTTGGCTATCCAGGCAAATGTAGTAACCGTCGTAGGATTCAACATTTTCGAAACGGCGTTTAAGCGCTTCCGAAAACAGATCGGGACGTTGCGCCTGTCGCTGAATATTCAACGCCAGGCCCCAGCCCAGGCTCTCCTTGCGGCAAACGAACTCGATGCCCGGCGCCCATTGCCACACGCTGGCCTGCTTTTCGCCGATACGCATCAGGAAATCCTGCTGGTCACTACTTTGAAGAATCGTTTCAGTCATGCAGAGACACCGTACTGTATTCACCACCGCCATCACGCAGTGTGGGCGACCACCAGACATTCAACTCGCCATTATTGACGTCAAGTTGCTGACAATCACCTGAGCCACATGCAGTCCCAGGTATTAAAGTACAAGCGCTCAACAAAAGCAGACCCGCTGTCACAATACCGGCCTGATACAACTTCATCTCGTCACCTTCCTTGTAGGACTTTTGATCATTGCGCCTGGCCGTGCGAGCCAGACAGTAAGACACTTGAATGATAAGAGCCGCGTTATTGAGTTATTTTTATAACCCCCGTTACTGTGGGGGCAACATCGATATCCGTGCCGGTGCCGCCGCCGACGTAGAGGTTGCTATCGGTCGCAAAGCCACGAAAACCTCAGTTGATTCACCAGGTTGCAAGAGGTACTGGGGTGCAACTGTTACGGCCAATGTCTGTGATCCTGAACAGGACGCCGGGTCGAACTGCAGGGCTTTGGCACTGGTGTTTTTCACCACACCCACCGCCACCCGAAAATCTGTCGCGCTGAACCACTGCATCCGCTGACGATCCAGCGTGAAACCGTGGCTCACTTTACACAGATCGCCCAAGGCCACACCAGATGATGACTGTTTGATATCACTGGGAATACCACCCTTCACCAGCCCGGCAAACGTCGAGGCAATCGTGGCACGCATAACCGAGGCTTTGCCGGGTTCACGTCCGGAGGCCAGCGCCCGATCCAGTTGCCCGCGATTTTCGCTGGCGACGTAGCGTGCCGGGTCAATCTGATCCCCTATCAGGCGCGGCGTCAGAATAAACAACCGTTCGCGCCGGGACATCTGGCGTTTGTTGGAGGAAAACAGCGGCCCGATCAACGGGATCTGCCCAAGCACCGGAACCTGTTGCTGCTGGTCGCCACGCTCGTCCACATGGAAACCACCGATCACCAGCGAACGGTTCTCGGCGATCACAGCCTGCGTGCTCACGGTGCCGCGCTTGACGGTCGGCGTCTGCTGATCACGCAATTGTTCCAGTTGGCCGTCTTCGATATCAACGATCAACTGGAAACGATTGCCCCCGACACCGGCAATGGTGCGCGGAATCACTTGCAGGCTGGTGCCAGCGGTCACAGGTTCAATGGTCGCCACTCGCTCGCCGGTGGCGGTGATGTACTGGGTGCGGCTGAAGTCGATGACCGCTGGCTGATTTTCCAGGGTGAGCACCGAGGGGCGGGCGATCACCGAAGCCACGCCTTGCCCCTCCAACGCCTGGATCTCGGCGAAGAACCGGTCAAAGTCGCGGATGAACAACGTCGAAGAACCGCTGCCGAGCAGCGAACTACCGGCGGTCACGCTGCCCGCCCGCACCGACCAGCGTGATTCCAGGTTGCTCAACTGATTACGGTCGATATCGAGGATGATGGCGTCGATCTCAACCAGCTTGCTCGGCAGATCCAGCTGCTCCACCAATTGCTGGTATTGCGCGCGTTTGTCCGGTTTGTCATAGATCAGCACGGCGTTGTTGCGCACATCGGCTGCCACACGGCGCTGCCCGCCCGAACCGGTTCTGGCCTCGCTGCGGCCGCTGACCCGCTCGGTGGCCAGGCGCAGGATTTTGCCCCGAGCGCTGTCGGCCATGCTTTGCAAGGCGTTGATATTGGCTTTGGGATCGAGGGCTGAAGGTGGCGTGGAGCGCTGGTTCTCCAGCAGTCCCTCAAGAATGGCGGCCACTCCGGGGATGGTGACGGTTTGGTCTCGATACTGAATCTGCCGGTCGGCCACCGCCGCGTAGCGCAGGGCAAACATCATCACCTGCTGCTTCTCGTCAGGCTTGACCTTTTCTTTGCTGAAGCTGCGGATCAGTTCAACGTAGCGCTGGGGCCCGCTGACCAAGACCACGCCTTCATCGGGCAACTCCCCCCAACCGAAGCGCTTGTCCAGCAGGCCGATATCGGTCAGTGCCTGTTTGAGATCCGGCGCGGCGTCAGCAGACACCTCCAGCCGCTGCGCGACCTGCGCCGATTGCGGGCTGACATACAGCTTGCCGTTGTAAACGAACCACTGGAACTGATGCTCCAGCGCCAGCCGATCAAGAAACTCCACGGCGTTGCTGGCCCGCAGTTTGACGTCAAGCATGCCACTGACGCCGGTCACACTCAGGCCCACACCAAAGGCATTGGCGAAATCGCGCAGCACGGTATCCAGCGAGGTTTGCGTGGCTTCATAGGCGTAGGCCGATTGGCCCCAGTCTTGCGGGACGGCGGCCACCGCGGGCAACGCCAGTGCCCAACACAAGGACATCCCACACAAGTGCTTAAACATAGCGGTGTCCCAAGGCGAGAGAACGGTTATGCGCGCGGGCGGGTGCAGGGCTGACGGCCAGCATCACCTCCCAGACTTCGCGCTGATTGGCCAACGCTTCGAGGGCGGCGATGATCGGCGTCACGCCCTCGGACGCCAGATAACGCATCAGGCACAGTCGACGCTCCTGCGGGTCCAGCGCCAAGGCCGCACTGAACCGCCCCAGACTTGGCCCGGCCAAGCGCATTGCCGCCTCAAGTCCGGCGTCGCCGCCGCGCCAGACAACGCTCAAGTCAACGCGACACAACACCCCGGCCGGGCGCCGCTGCAAACGCACCGGTTGCTCATCGATATGCAGCGTCAACTCGCCCTCGCCGCTGTCCAGCCAACGTTGCAGAGTGCCCGTCAGCTCAGCGGATTTCATTGATGATTGCCTTGGCCAGGTTGTGTTTGACGACAATTTCCTGATTGGCCGCCCAACTGGCAGTAGAAGACTGGCGGATCGCCGAGTTGAAGGCGTGCCAGTCATCGGGGGAAAAGGCATCCAGCGACAAGGCCGCAGAATCCAGATCCTTTTGCGTGTGTTCAAAGGTGTTGTCGAGGCGGCGGCGCAGTGCATCAGAAGACAGCATGGTGAGACTCCAGATCCGAGAACTGCCCACTGAGTGGCCGACTACCGGAGTTGGTTCCCTGTCACGCGGTGATCATTGCTTCGGGGTGGTCGGCAATGGCCACACATGGCTGACCAACGCGTTCCAGGACAGGCTGAAGTCTCCCAGTGTGGTACGCAGGCACAGGCTGTCACGCGGCAGTTGCGCATCGGCGCGAACACTCCAGACGGCCTGTGCCGATTGCACCTGGCGGTCGACCTCTGCCAGATCCTGCGGATGACAATGCAATGTCCCGACGTCCTCCCGGGGATGGGCTGCCGCGATCTGACGCAATAACGCCGCGATTCGTTCCTGTTGCTCCAGCTCGCCCAGCAGACACTCAAGCGTGCGGGTCACCAGGGTTTCGGCGCTGCTGGTGATCTGCTCCCACATTTGCTGGCGCTGGGCCTGCCATTCGCTGAACAAGGCATCGGCTTGGCGCCAGATCTGGGCACCGGCCTGCTCGCGAGCCTCATGGGCAAGTTGCTCTGCCTGGCTTCGAGCCTCGGCCAGTATCTGCTCGGCATCGCTGCGGGCGGCCTCAAGCAGTTGATCGGCCATCAGGCTCTGTTCGAGGGTTTCACGACGCAACACCGGGCCATCGGGCAACGCCCGGGAATCACTGAGGGTCAGGCTGCGGCGGGTCAACATGCGGCGTTCCTTGTTCATTCTGGAAAGTGAGGGCGTACCAACCGACGGCCTGCCACAGACTGGTCAGGCGCTGGGGTGGCAATGGCGCAAAACCGTGAGCCTCAGCCGCCGCCACCCGTGAGCGATCAAATATCAGGCGCAAACGTCGCCACACCGCATCGCCGACCCACGCCCGCAACAGTCTCAGGCCTCGAATTTCAGGACTGTCGGCACTCCACGACGGCGGCAACCAGTGACCGGGTTGCAGCGCTTTACCCAACCGGCGACACCAGATCAGCTCGGCGCGGCTCAATCCGCCCACCTCAGCCGACTGACTGCCGGCGCAGACCGCCACCACCAGGTTCAGCACCCGCCGCCATTGCGTGCAATCAAGCGCGAGCAACGGTAACAAAACCGGATTGGGGGACGGCGGCCATTCGTGGCTCATGCCCAGGTGTGCATCCAGCCAAGGCCCTGAGTGGCGGCGCAAAAACGCCAGGCTGCAAGGCTCAATGCCCTGCTCTCCCAGCGCCCAACCGCTCTCGGCTCGCCGTGCGCCTTGCACCCACCAACGGACCCAGGCCAGCGCTTGCTCTGGTGATACCTGCGGCGAATTCATCACGAATCGGTTGGCGCCGTTCTGGCGCCACCCAACATTTTGGCCAGCCGCTGACGCCATCGCGGGTTGAGGACCAGCAGTCCACCCAGCAGCAACACCCCCGCCACGGCACATAACCCGAGCAACCATTGCCAGAACTGCCAGCGCTCGCGAGTCATTTGTACCGGGCCAAAACTGACTTTTTGCACGGCCTCGTGATAGCTCTGAGCGGGGACGAAGACCACCGCAAGTTTCTTGTCATCGGCGCCACTGATTCCCGGGATGCTGCTGGCGACCATGCGCCGGATTCGCGGCAACAGGCTGTCCGGATCAAGTTCCGGGCGATGCTTGATGAACACCGCCGCAGACGCCGGTTGAACCGGTTCACCCGGGGCAACCCGCTCAGGCAGCACCACATGCACCCGCGCCACCACCACGCCGTCGATCTGGGACAGGGTTTGCTCAAGCTCTTGGGACAAGGCATAGAGATAACGCGCCCGCTCCTCAAGAGGCGAGGAAATCACCCCTTCCTTGCGAAAGACTTCGCCCAGGCTGGAGCGTGAGCGGCGCGGCAGACCAACCGCCTCCAGTGCCCTGACCGCTCGGGAAATATCCCGAGTCGCCACGAGCACCGCAACACCGTTTTTGTCCAGGCGCTTCTGCGCATCGATGTGCTTGCTTGCCAGTTCTGCCAATACTTCGTTGGCGTCCTGTTCGGACAACTCGCGGTGCAGTTCCATGCGCTCACCACAGCCGTTCAGCAACAGGATCATCAGGGCCGGCACGAGCAGCCTGAGTACCTTGGAATGCATGGTCTGGCCTTATTGAAGACTGGTGAGTTTTTCCACACTCTGGGCGGCCTTGCTCACCAGTTTGGCGCTGAGCAAGCTTTCCAGATAAAACGAAGACAGCGACCGGTTGGCCTGCAATGCCTGTTGCGGATCGGTTGAGCGTGACGCTCGCTGCAAGTCGCGATCAGCCTTTTCGGCGTCCTTCTGCAACGCTGTGGAGGCCCGGACGATCGCCGAATCAGGCGCATCCTCGCGCGGCGCTCGGGTCGCCGCCTGCTGCATCTGCGCATTGAACCAGGCAATGTCCGCCTCGGCAGGCGGCCTGAGCGGCAGCCCTTCAGCAACGGATAAACCCGAGTGGTTAGCTGTTACCCCTGTAATCGCCATTCATGCTCTCCTGCCAGGACGAAGGTTTACGCTCAGCCGCGATAGCTGGTGGTGCTTTGCTGCACCAACACTGAAAGCACGTTGCCGGCCGCAATGCTGGCGTCGGTCTTCAACGTGTTACCGGCACCGCCATTGAGGAAGTTCTGCTCGGCGTTGGGAAACAGCCCCCCCAGCGAGTTGCCCTGGGCACTGCCCTTGACCTCGCCCTGGATCATGTCGATGGCCTTCTGGAACTGCTTGCTTTCACCCTTGGACATGAACAGATCGCCCTCGGACAATTCACCCATCCAGTCCTTGGACTTGCCGTCAGGCTTGCCGAACTCTTCGGGGTGCATGTCCATGAAGCGCGCGACTTCCTTGAGCACGTCCTTGTCATCGTTGGAAAAGGCCATTTCGCCTCGCGCGTCGCGCATGGGATCGCCGGTGGGTTTGAGCAGGTTGCCGAGCTTTTCCTCACCGAGGTTGCCGAGCAGCGACGACAGCAAATCCTGGATGCCGCCGCTGCTCTGGTTACCGCCCGTGCTGCCCGCACCAGGATTCCAGCCGCTGCCAGCACCTGCGCTGGCGTTGCCGCCGCTCTGGGTGCCACCCCCCAGGATGTCTTTGATCAAACCTTCCAGGCCTTTGGTGAAAGCTTGTTTTTCATCACTGTTGAGGTAGTTGTCCTCACCCAATTCATCGCGCCAACTGCGCACCTTGCCGGTGGCATCGTCGGGCTTGCCGAACTGCTCAGGGTTCTTGTCCATGTAGTCGGCGATCATTTCGAGCAGCGGATTTTTCGCATCACGGATGTTCGCCCCGCTACCGTTTTTTTCAAACAGCGCGTCGCCCAGCAACGAGGCGATCTGCCCGGCGGTGCTGTCGGAGTTGCTCTGGAATTCGCTCATGTTGGCCGCGCTGAAGCCACCTTGGAACGAGCTGGTCTGGGGCATGCTTATCGAAGAAGAAAACATAGAAGTGCTCCTGCTTGACTGCACAAGTCATGGCCCTCCCGACCGAAGTCGAGAGAGCCCACGACCACTTAGTAGTTGATCGCCTTGCCGGTTTGCTGGGCAGCGTTCTGCGCTTTGGTCGCAGAGTCCTGATAGGCGCTGGCGATACCGTTGACGGTATCGGTCATCATCTTGTTGGACTGAGCCTCGGCGTTCATGGTGGTGGTTGCAGCAGCAGTGGCGTCCATCTTCGTCATGGCAGCCATCGAAGCGCCAAGGGATGCGGTACCGGCCATAGTGTTACTCCTGATAATCGAAGGTTGTTTGAACACCCCAATGGTGTTCGAACAATGAGTGGTCGATTTTCGGAAGCGGTTCCACGACGGCAGTGAATCTTCGCTCGGCTGCCCTGATCAGAGCTCGGGGGAGTCGATGCTCAGGCTTTTCATGCGGTGGTACAGGGTGCGCCGGGGGATGCCCAGTTCGCTGATGACCGAGTCGATGCACTTGGCATGGCGCGACAGGCAATCCTGGATCAGGGTTTTTTCGAAAAGGCGCAAATAGCTTTTGAGCGGCACGCAGGATGGGCTGTCAGCGCAGGGATCGTCCGTCTGCAGAGGCGGCATCCCGAGCACGAAACGCTCGGCTGCGCATTTAAGCTCGCGGATATTGCCCGGCCAGCGATGGCTGAGCAGGCGCTTGAGCAGATCAGGATCAGGCTCGGGGATGGGTTGGTGATGGCGCACGGCGGCTTCATTGACGAAGCGCTGAAACAGCGGCTGGATATGTTGCAAGCCCGAGCGCAGGGTCGGTAGCTGAATCTTGATGACGTTGAGACGAAAGAACAGGTCCCGGCGAAACTTGCCCTCCTCCACGAGTTTTTCCAGAGGGGTCTGGGTGGCGACGATCACGCGCAGATCCAGCGGCACGAAGCGTGTCGAGCCGAGGCGTTCGATACCCCGCATTTCCAGCACTCGCAGCAGCTTGGCCTGGAGCAGCAGCGGCATGCTGTCGATTTCATCAAGGTAAAGCGTGCCGTGGTTGGACGCTTCGATGTAACCGGCCCGGGACTTGGAAGCGCCGGTATAGGCGCCGGCCATGACACCGAACAATTCGCTTTCGGCCAGTTGCTCCGGAATCGCTGCGCAATTGAGCGCAATCAAAGGCCCTTCGCGGCAGGATAACGCATGGATTCGACGCGCCAATGTGTCTTTGCCAGTGCCGGTCTCCCCCTCCAGCACCATGTCGACCTTCAATGGCGCAGCCTTTCTGATAAAGGCTTGCAGCGTCCCTACAATGTCGAGAACTTCATGTTCCCACTGTACGGCGTGATTGTTCGAAAAGCCCCCAGTCATCTTGTTCCCTCATGATGATGATCACTTCTGTCGGGATCGAGGAATACAGGACGCCGGTTCTTCCTGAACGCAAAACACGGAAAGGGCTCTCGACGTCGCAAACGCAATGTATGCCTGCCACAACATTCTTTTTTTTCTGGGCGATAGAGATCAACGCGTGCCCGGAGTTCCGTTACCCGGCCGATCCCCCCACTCACCGAATCTGTCCGGCAATGCGGCTTGAACCAAGGAGGCGTATTTGTGCAAATCTGCCGCCAGGCTGTCAATCGACGGGGCGTGCGCTGCCGCGAAGTCTAAACAGACTTCATGAACGCGCAAAATTGAAATTGAGCCGTCCGATCATAGTGAATATCAATCAGCCTGCCCCGGTGATTCTATCTATCACAACCTTGTTTCAAGGGGTATGGAGCGTTTCGGCACGCGGGGCTCAGCTTGCGCAGAAAACCTCAGTTTTGGCTCATCGAGCAAAGCGGTAAAAAGATGCACACTTCAAAGCCCTCCAGTCGACCTGTTGCAGGTGATGCCAGAACCATGCTCGCGTTGACGCCTTGCACAATGGTTTTGGCGATCGCCAACCCCAGCCCTGAACCCCCGGCCTCACGGCTGCCTCGCACAAAGCGTTCGGTCAGCCGTTGCAAAACCGGCTCGGGCACGGCCGGGCCACCGTTGATGACGCGAAGCACTGCCTGATGGGTCAGGCTGACCTGAACCGGTTGATCTGCCGCGCCGTACTTGAGCGCATTCTCGATCAGGTTGCGCAACAGGATGCCGAAAGCGTCCGGATCAATCGTCGAATAAACACTGGGCTGTTTGGGCAGTTGCAACTCGATACGTTGCCCGCTGCTGTGATTCCACTCATCCACCACATGGGCCAGCAACGGAATCAGATCCTGCGGGGTTTCGGACAACAGCCCGCCGCCTTCGGCCTTGGCCAGTTGCATGAGCTTTTCGGACAGTCGCGCCAGTTCGCGCAGTGAGTTTTCGATCTTCGCTGCACGCACTTGTAACGGCCCCTCTGGGGCTTCGTGGCGCAAGCGCTGGATCTGCGCCAGCGTCGCGGCCAGCGGTGTGCGCAGTTCATGGGCGCTATTGGCGGTAAAGCTGCGCTCGGCCTCCAATGCCTTGCGCAAACGTTCGAGCAGGTGATTGACCGCGTCAGCCAACGGGTCGATTTCAGCCGGCAACCGCGTCACGTTGATCGGTGACAGATCTCCCACACCGCGCGCTTCAACCGCGCGACGATAGGCCAACACGCTGCGCAAGCTGATGCGAACAAACAACCAGGTGCCCAATAGACTGATGGGAATCAGCGCCAGTAACGGCAACAGCAAGGCGAACAAAGCTTCCCGGGCCGCTTCACGGCGATGCCCCAAGGGTTCGGCAATGTCTATGAACAACGTCTGGCGCAACGCACTGGCCCCGTACAGACGATATTTTTTGGTGGTGGAAAAGCCTTCACTCGGTTGTGGGTTGAAGATCTTCGGATTGGCATCGTGAGACTGCATCAGAATCTGACCCTTGGCATCGCGCACCACGTACATCAGGTATTCGTTGTCCATTTTCAGGGTGGCGACATGTTGAGCTTCACGGGGCTCTTCACGATTGCTGATTTCCAGTACCGCCAGGGGCAGGATGCGTTGTGCGGTCTCCTCCAATGCACTGTCGAACGCCTCGTTCAACTCATGCTGCACCACCAGCCAGGCCCCGACGGTCGCGCCCAGCCAGAGCAACGTCATACCCAGCGTCAATCCCAGGCCAAGGCGTTTTTGCAGACTTGAGGGCGACTTCATACGGACGCCAACCGGTAACCCATGCCACGCACAGTCTCAATCAGGTCACGGCCCAGTTTTTTACGCAGTCGGCTGATATAGACCTCAATGGTGTTGCTCTCGATTTCGGCGCCAAACGCGTACAGACGCTCCTCCAGTTGCGACTTGGACAGCAGCGCGCTCGGACGCTGGACAAACGCTTCGAACAGCGCCCATTCACGCGACGTCAGGTCGACGAATACACCGGCGCGCATCACCGTGCGGGCACTCATGTCGACCTGCAAATCAGCGAGTTTGATTTGCGGATTGGGGTTACCGCTGTAACGGCGGGCCACAGCCGCCACGCGGGCCGACAACTCGAACAGGTCGAACGGTTTGACCAGATAGTCGTCGGCCCCGGCATTGAGGCCGGCGATACGATCGGATATCTGATCCTGAGCGGTGAGGATGATCACCGGTGTTGTGTCTCCGGCTGAACGTTGCTGACGCAAAAAATCCAGCCCGCGACCGTCCGGCAGCATCAAGTCCAGGAGGATCAAGTCATAAGGCGTAGAGCTCACGCTATTACGTGCATGGTCCAGGCGCTGCACCCAATCAACGGCATGGCCGTCATCGGCGATCTGCTCGCGCACGGCCTCCCCCAGCCCGGCTGCGTCCTCGACCAATAAAACCCGCATCTGGCGCCTCCTGTGATGGTTGTTGTGTCGCACCCTAACCGCCTTACCTGACGTGAATCTGAAGATTCAGCAGGTTTTCAGTATGGCGCAGACAACGAGGACTACCTGCCCGAACGCGCCGCCGAATAGTCATCGCCGATTTATTTCCGGGCCTTTCAGGTTGCTGTCAGCCAACGGGTACAGGCTCTCGCCACAACGCTCAAACAGGACATCCACATGAAAATAATCATCGCAGCAGGCTGTCTCATTGGTGCCATTGCTCTGCCAGGGTTGGCCCAGGCGCGTGAAGTGACGCTGACCACCCAGCTCAAAAACTACAGCGGCAACGATGCGTACCTGGCGATTTATGTCACAGATGCCAATGGCCAATACCAAAAAACCCTTTGGGTCGCTGGCAAGAAGGCCAAGTACTACCGCCACTTGACCGACTGGGCCCGTGGCAGCGGCATGCAGCGCAGCGAATTTGACGGCGTCAGCGGCGCCAGTGTCGGCAGCGGCCGCACGCTGAAGGTCAGTGTTGAACTGGCAGACGCCTTGATTGATGCCGGGTATCAGATCCGGATCGACAGTGCCGTCGAGGACAAGCGCGAAGGCCGAGCCGACATCAGTGTGCCGCTGACCTCAAAGGGTTCGGGGCAGCCGGTGACTGGCAGCACCTATGTCGATTCGTTTACCTACGACCTGTAGTACCGCCCACTCTGGAGGCCGAACATGCTTCGCCAGTTCCACTCACTGCCCGGTCTGATTGCCGCTCTGCTGGTCATGTTATTGGCCATCAGCGGCGCCATATTGTCCGTTGATCCTGCGCTGGAACGCCTGCACAGCACTTCAACCGCTGCCGGGCAACTCAGCGTCGGCCAGTTGGCCGGGCGCGTCGCCGACCATTTTCCGGGGGTTGAGCAAATCCAGCGGACAGCGTCCGGGACGGTCATCGTCTATTACCGCCAGGATGGGCGCTCCGGCGCTGAAAAGGTCGATCCACTGACAGGCCAGGGTCTGGCGCCTTACGAGCCGTCCGGCTTCTCGCGCTGGGTCAAAGACCTGCATCGCTCGCTGTTCCTCGCAACACCCGGTCACGGGGTGTCGGGCGTCGGTGCGCTGTTCATGTTGATCCTGTCGGTGTCCGGCGCGTTGTTGCTGGCGCGGCGTCTGGGTGGCTGGCGCAATCTTCTGCGACCACTGCGCGGCACCTTCAGCCAGCGCTGGCACGCCGAAGTCGGGCGCCTGGCCTTGCTCGGGCTGCTGCTTTCGGCCGTGAGCGGGCTATACATGTCCGGCACCACGTTCGGTTTGATCGCCGACGGCACTCAGAACGAGCCGGCCTTCCCCACTCACATCAGCGCCGGCCCGGCCTTGCCTGTGGCCAGCCTGCCAGCCCTGCAGGCCGTCGACCTGAATGACCTGCGTGAACTGGTCTACCCGAGTGCCGACAACCCGCAAGACGTATTCTCTCTGCGCACCGCTCAGGGCGACGGCTATGTCGATCCGGTCAACGGCGACTTGTTGTCCTATCAAGCCCATGACGCGATGCGTAACCTTTACGAGCTGATTTACCAGTTGCACACCGGCGAAGGCCTCTGGTGGCTGGGCCTGCCGCTTGGCCTCTGCGCCCTGTGCGTGCCGTTAATGAGCGTGACCGGCATTCTGCTCTGGTGGCGCCGGCGCAAGGCTGGCGCGAAGATCCAGCACAACAGCCCGGCTCACTGCGCCGACAGCGTGATTCTGGTGGGCAGTGAAAACAACAGTACTTGGGGGTTTGCCAAAACCCTGCACGACGCCTTGCACCAGGCAGGCCATCGAGTCCATAGCGCCGCACTCAATGAATGGAAAGCCGATTATCACGGCGCTCAGCGGATACTCATCCTCACCGCAACCCACGGTGACGGCGACGCTCCGGCCTCGGCGTCACAGTTTCTCACGCAACTGAGCCAGGTCGGCCTCACGCCTGGCCAGCCTTTTGCGGTACTGGGTTTGGGGGACAGGCAGTTTGCGCAATTCTGTCAGTACGCCCATCAGGTTCAACAAGCGATGGAACAAGCCGGCGGTTCGCCGTTGCTGGGACTGGAAACGGTCAACCGTCAGTCTCCACAGGAATTTGCTCGCTGGGGCGCGGCCTTGGGCGACGTGCTGGGTCACGAACTGACGCTGGTTCACCGCCCCAGCCACCCGCGCACCCAGCAACTGGTCCTGACCGAATGCATCGCCTATGGCGAGCAAGTCAATGCCCCCACTCACGTCCTGCGCTTCAAGGCAGCCGGCGCACTGCCGAGCTTTCAGGCCGGCGACCTGGTCGGCATTGTCCCACCGGGCAGCGCGGTTCCGCGTTTTTATTCGCTGGCCAGCAGCGCAGAAGACGGCGTTCTGGAGATCTGCGTACGCAAACATGAAGGCGGCGTTTGCTCTCAGTTCCTGCATGGTTTGAGCATCGGTGCGACGATCGAAGCGTTTATCCAGCCCAACCCACAATTTCGGCCGGCGTCCGGGACCCACCCGGTCATTCTGATCGGCGCCGGTACTGGCATTGGCCCACTGGCCGGTTTTATCCGCAACAACAAGGCGCGGCACCCGATGCACTTGTATTGGGGCGGACGCAACCCCGCTTCCGACTTCCTCTACGAACCGGAGCTCAACCGTTATCTGGCAGACCGGCGCCTCACCGCCCTGCGCGCCGTTTTTTCCCAGGTTCAGGATCGTAGTTACGTGCAAGACCGGTTGATCAGCGACGCACTCGCGTTGCGCCATTTGATTGAAAAAGGCGCACAAGTGCTGGTGTGTGGCAGCCGAGAAATGGCCAAAGGGGTGATGCAGGCGCTGGATGAGGTCTTGGCACCGCTCAACCTCAGCGTGATCACGCTCAAGGCACAAGGACGCTACCGTGAAGATGTCTACTGATACGCAACGCTACCGTTTGAACGGCGAAACCATGGGCACCCGCTACACGGCCCTGTTCTATGCCGAGCCCGGGATCAATTGTGACGAGATCGGCCTGGGCCTCGCCCATGCGGTACACCGGGTCGATCAGCAGATGTCGACCTGGAAGCCCGATTCCGATCTAAACCACCTCAATGCCGCTGCCGAGCAGCAATGGCTGTCGGTGCCTCAGGAGCTGACCACGGTGTTGGCCGCCGCGCTGCGGGTCAGTCAACAGTCCAATGGCGCCTTCGATATCGCTGTAGGAGATCTGGTGCAGGCCTGGGGATTCGGCCCCAACGAACCCTCGATCACCGAACAGATGCTCGGTACCGACTCGCCAAAACCTCGAATGTCCGCCAGCAAAGCACTAGAGGTTGACCTGCAACGCAATCAGGTTCGCAAACGTGCGCCGCTGAATCTTGATTTGAACGGCATCGCCAAAGGCTTCGGGGTCGATCAATTGGCTCGCTGCCTGGAAGGGTTCGGCATCACCTGCTATCTGGTCGGCATCGACGGTGAAATGCGCGCCCGGGGCGTCAAACCTGATGCTCAACCCTGGGCCGTAGCCATCGAGAAACCCTGTCGCGGTGTGCGCGAAGTCATGGGGGTGATGGAACTCAGCGACTGTGCCATCGCCACGTCCGGTGACTATCGACACTGGGTCGATGTAGGGGGGCAATCCTACGCACACACCATGAACCCGGCGACCGACGCCCCCTTGGCCAACTCACTCGCGTCCGTCACGGTGACGGCTTCCTCGTGCATGCTTGCCGACGCCTGGGCGACGGCACTGATGGTTCTGGGCGACATCGAAGGTCCACGCGTGGCACAGGCACGCGGCCTGGACGCTTTGTTCATTCTGCGCGACCGCGACCAATTCAAAGAAATATCCGTCGTCAGCGGCCAGCTTCAAACGCAGATACAGCCTCTAACGGTGTAAACGGCGCAATGACAGTTAAAGCCTGTTGGCTCATTAAGTGCGCTCTTTCGCTTGTGCGTCGTTTTTACCGTTCTGTGCGACAGATCCCGTTTCAGGACTCCCGTGCCTGTCCGCTGCAGTGTTAGTTTGTAAATGCATGTGTCTCAGCGCTGAGACACGTCTTATCAACTGCCCTGCAAAGGAATGCCCCGAGTCATGAATTTCCCCCTCAAGAATCTGGCCGCAACCTCGCTGATGCTGGCCTCACTGTCGTTGTTCACAGGGCCGGCTCAGGCCAACATCACCGCGCCACAGAGCGCTGAAATCCTCAAGACCTTCAGCGCCGGTTCGGTCACGGATTTCCGCCAGTTCCTCGGTGACCTGGCCAAGAGCGACCTGGCCAAAACGGCCGACATCGGCCCGGCCATCGGCGCGTTTCTGGACAACAAAAGCCTGACAGCTGAACAACAGAACGAGATCTATCGCCTGCTCGGCCTCTATGCCCGCGTGAAATACAGCGCGGCAGCCACCGAGACGCTGCGCGAACTGGTCCAAATCCCGACCTTTCGCAAGGACGGCGTTGCCCAGCATGACAACCCGGCATTCATCAAGATCGGCGAAAAGATCAAGAGCCTCGCCCAGTCTTTCAACCTGAACTTTCGCAACATCGACAACCGTGTTTTTGAGATTTCCCTTGAAGGCACCGGCGATGAAGTCGTCGGCATTCATGCCCATGCTGACGTAGTGCCCGTGACGCCGGAGAACTGGGTACTGAAGGACGGCACCCGTCTTGATCCATTCAAGATCACCCTGATCGGTGACCGCATGTATGGCCGCGGCACCGAAGATGACAAGAACGGCATCGTCGTCACGCTCTACGCGATGAAGGTGATCAAGGAAGAAAAGCTGCCGCTGGCGCGCAATTTCAAGTTGTTGGTGGACACCACCGAAGAAACCACTGGCGACGCGATCCCCTACTACTTCGAACGCAATCCAACGCCTAAGTACAACCTGGCGCTGGATGGCGGTTATCCGGTGGTGATTGCCGAGAAAGGTTACGGCACGGTCATGGCCAACTTTGCCAAGCGTCAGGCCGAGGGCAAAGGCGCGCAAATCATCTCGATGACGGGAGGCCTGGCGACCAATCAGATTCCTTCGGCGTCGGTTGCCACACTGGTCACCGACCAGCCCGCTGAGCTGGCGGCCAGCCTGCAAAAGGCCGGCGCCGAATACGCCAAACGCAATGGCGGCGATTTCCAGATCAGCAGCAAGGTCGACGGCAAAGACGTCAAGTTGACGGTCACGGGCGTATCCGCCCACTCCTCCGAACCCGAGTCCGGGGTCAATCCGGTGGCGCGCATGCTCGACTTCATCAACAGCCTTGATGGCAAGGTCGCGCTCAAGCACAACCACATCACCGATGCTGCGCGCTACGCGGCTGACAACTGGGGGCTGGATTACCTGGGCAACAAACTCGGTGTTGGCTTCTCCGACGCCTTCATGGGCCCGCTGACCACGTCGCTGACCTATGTCGCGATGGATGACAACACCTTCAAGCTTGCGGTCAACCTGCGGGTTCCAAAGGGCAAATCACCCGAGAAACTCAAGGCCGAAATCGCTGAGAAACTGGCTGCCTGGAGCAAGAACAGCCACGTTGCCGTTACCTTCGACTATTCGGTCGCCGAACCGATGTACCGCAATCCCGAAGGTGAATGGGTCAAGGCGCTGTTGGCAGTGGCGACTGAGAACCTGGGCATGAAACACGAGTTCGGCACTTCAGCAGGAGCGACCTCGGTGCATGAGTTGCCCAACGGCGTGCAGTTCGGCCTGGCGCGGCCAGACGTCAAGTACACCGGCCATACCGATGGCGAGTTCAAGACCGTGGATCAATTCCAGCTGGATCTGCAAATCGTCACGGAAATGATGGGCCGCATCGGCCAGTTGCCAACACTCTGATTGCAATCTCGAACCCGCCGCCGTGGCGGGTTCGTCTTTTTAATCGCCACATAATCCCCGCCGCTCAGCCTCAGCGTCGAACCTTGCACTGCCGGCAAGAAAAATTTGCCATCAGCGAGATTGATAGCCACCTAACGAAAGGTGCATGCTAGAGGGCTCACTCGGCCCTTATATCATTCCGAATGATAGTTACCTTTGCTTCATTCGATTCGTGCCATCCCACCCCCGCCCAGCATCATCCGCCCATCTTCAATACATTGGCGGATCAATCCATGGAACAGTCACTCAAACATTTGCGCTTCCCCTTGGCCATGTTGGCCGTGCTGGTGATGAGCGCTTGCGGCAAGACTCCGGAGACTGCCGCCGCCGCGCCTGCTGCGAAAGTCAGCGTGGCCAAGGTGCTGGAACAACCGGTCAACGAGTGGGATGAATTCACCGGGCGCCTCGAAGCGCCGCAAACCGTTGAAATCCGCCCACGGGTCTCCGGCCAGATCGACGACGTCGCCTTCACCGAAGGTGCGCTGGTCAAGAAAGGCGACTTGCTGTTCCAGATCGACCCGCGCCCATTCCAGGCCGAGGTTCGCCGCCTCGAAGCACTGGTCGCCCAATCCCGCGCCAACGCCACCCGCAGTGAAAACGAGGCGGCTCGTGGCGAGCGTCTGCGTACCAGCAACGCCATCTCCGCCGAGTTGGCTGATTCGCGTACCAGCGCGGCTAAAGAAGCCCGCGCCGCCGTCGGTGCGCTGCAAGCGCAACTGGATCTGGCCAAACTGAACCTGAGCTTCACCCGCGTCACGTCGCCGATCACCGGCCGTGTGAGCCGTGCCGAGATCACCGCCGGCAACCTGGTGACCGCCGACGTCACGCCACTGACCAGTGTGGTCTCCACCGACAAGGTCTACGCCTACTTCGACGCCGACGAGCGCGTATTCCTCAAATACACCCAACTCGCCCGCCAGGGTCAGCGCGGGGCCGGCACCCCGGTGTATATGGGCCTGTCCAATGAAGACGGCAACCCGCACCTGGGCCACATGAACTTCGTCGACAACCAGGTCAACCCGAAGACCGGCACCATTCGTGGTCGCGCGGTATTCGACAACAGCGACGGCCTCTATACCCCGGGTCTGTATGCACGGCTGAAACTGGTCGGCAGCGGCACCTACGACGCCATGCTGATCAACGATGAAGCGGTGGGCACCGACCTGGGCAAGAAGTTCGTACTGGTGATGGACGCGGACAACAACACCGTTTATCGCGCCGTCGAACTCGGTCCGAAGATCGAAGGCCTGCGCATCGTCCGTACCGGTCTGAACAAGGACGACACGATCATCGTCAAGGGCTTGCAACGGGTACGTCCTGGCTCACCGGTCACCCCTGAAGTGGTGCCGATGGCCAGCGAACAAACCATCGCGGCACTCGCACAACAACGTCAAGCGCTGGAAGCCAGCAACCCGCCTAAAGACGCCCCTGCCAAAGGTGCGTCCGGTTCGGTTGCGAAGCTGGCTGCTACGACCCCACGCGGTTAAGGGACGACAACTCCGATGAATTTTTCCCAATTCTTCATTTCACGGCCGATCTTCGCAGCGGTGCTGTCGCTGTTGATCCTGATCGCCGGTGCGATCTCGCTGTTTCAATTGCCAATCAGCGAATACCCGGAAGTCGTTCCGCCGACCGTCGTGGTACGTGCCAACTTCCCGGGTGCCAACCCTAAAGTCATCGGTGAAACCGTGGCCGCTCCGCTGGAGCAGGCCATTACCGGTGTCGAGAACATGCTGTACATGTCCTCGCAATCGACCGCTGACGGCAAGATCACCCTGACCATCACCTTCGCCCTGGGCACTGACCTGGACAACGCGCAGGTGCAGGTACAAAACCGGGTGACCCGCACCGAGCCGAAACTTCCCGTGGAAGTGACGCGCATCGGTATCACCGTCGACAAGGCCTCGCCCGACCTGACCATGGTTGTGCACTTGACCTCGCCGGACAAGCGCTACGACATGCTCTACCTGTCCAACTACGCCATCCTCAACATCAAGGATGAGCTTGCTCGTCTGAACGGTGTCGGTGACGTGCAACTGTTCGGCATGGGCGACTACTCGCTACGGGTCTGGCTCGATCCGAACAAGACCGCTTCGCGCAATCTGACGGCCACCGATGTCGTCACCGCGATTCGTGAACAGAACCGCCAGGTCGCTGCCGGCCAACTGGGTGCCCCCCCTGCCCCGAACGCCCAGAGTTTCCAGCTGTCGATCAACACGCAGGGCCGCCTGGTCACCGAGGAAGAGTTCGAGAACATCATCATTCGCGCAGGCGATGACGGTGAAATCACCCGCCTCAAAGACATCGCCCGCGTCGAACTGGGTTCCAGTCAATACGCCTTGCGTTCGTTGCTGGATAACCAGCCTGCCGTCGCGATCCCGATCTTCCAGCGCCCAGGCTCCAACGCCATCGACATCTCCAACGAAGTCCGGGCGAAGATGGACGAACTGAAGAAAGGCTTCCCGCAAGGCATGGACTACAGCATCGTCTATGACCCGACGATCTTCGTGCGTGGCTCGATCGAAGCGGTGGTTCACACCCTCTTCGAAGCGCTGATCCTCGTGGTTCTGGTGGTGATCCTGTTCCTGCAGACCTGGCGCGCCTCGATCATTCCTTTGGTGGCGGTGCCGGTATCGTTGATCGGTACGTTTGCGGTGATGCACCTGTTCGGCTTCTCGCTCAACGCCCTGTCGCTGTTCGGCCTGGTACTGGCCATCGGGATCGTGGTGGACGACGCCATTGTGGTAGTGGAGAACGTCGAACGGAACATCGAACTCGGATTGGCGCCGGTCGAAGCCACCAAGCGCGCCATGCGTGAGGTGACCGGGCCGATCATTGCCACGGCACTGGTGCTGTGTGCGGTGTTTGTTCCAGCGGCGTTCATCTCCGGTCTCACCGGGCAGTTCTACAAGCAATTCGCGTTGACCATTGCGATCTCGACCGTGATCTCGGCGTTCAACTCGCTGACCCTGTCGCCGGCACTGGCCGCTGTATTACTGAAAAGTCATGACGCGCCGAAAGACCGCTTCTCCAAATTGCTGGACAAGATCTTCGGTGGCTGGCTGTTCCGTCCGTTCAACCGGTTCTTTGAAAAGGCCAGCCATGGTTACGTTGGCACCGTTCGCCGGGTCATCCGTGGCAGCGGCATCGCCCTGCTGCTGTACGCAGGCCTGATGGTGCTGACCTTCTTCGGTTTCTCCAGCACCCCGACCGGTTTCGTACCCGGCCAGGACAAGCAATACCTGGTGGCCTTCGCGCAACTGCCGGACGCTGCGAGCCTGGATCGTACCGAAGACGTGATCAAGCGCATGTCCGATCTGGCCCTGAAACAGCCAGGGGTGCAAAGCGCTGTAGCGTTCCCGGGACTGTCGATCAACGGCTTCACCAACAGCCCGAACGCCGGCATCGTGTTCGTGACCCTAAAACCGTTCGACGAACGTAAAGACCCGAGCATGTCCGCCGGTGCAATTGCCGGAGCCTTGAACGGCCAGTTCGCCAACATTCAGGAAGCGTACATGGCGATCTTCCCGCCACCGCCGGTACAAGGTCTGGGCACCATTGGTGGTTTCCGTCTGCAAATCGAAGACCGGGGCAACCTGGGCTACGACGAGCTGTACAAAGAAACCATGAACATCATCAACAAGAGCCGCAACGTGCCGGAACTGGCGGGCCTGTTCACCAGTTACACCGTGAACGTGCCGCAGGTCGATGCCGCCATTGACCGCGAAAAAGCCAAGACCCACGGCGTGGCGATCAGCGACATCTTCGACACCCTGCAGATCTACCTGGGCTCGCTGTATGCCAACGATTTCAACCGTTTTGGCCGCACCTATCAGGTCAACGTTCAGGCCGAGCAGCAGTTCCGCCTCGAGTCCGATCAGATCGGCCAATTGAAAGTGCGCAACAACAAAGGCGAAATGATCCCGCTGGCGACCTTCATCAAGGTCAGCGACACCTCAGGTCCCGATCGAGTGATGCACTACAACGGTTTCATCACTGCGGAAATCAACGGTGCAGCTGCTCCCGGCTACAGCTCGGGCCAAGCGGAAAAAGCCATCGAGAAACTGCTCAAGGATGAACTTCCGAACGGCATGACCTACGAATGGACCGACCTGACCTACCAGCAGATTTTGTCCGGCAACACCGCGCTGTTCGTGTTCCCGCTTTGTGTACTGCTGGCGTTCCTGGTGCTCGCCGCTCAGTACGAAAGCTGGAGCCTGCCATTGGCGGTGATCCTGATCGTACCGATGACCCTGCTGTCGGCCATCACCGGTGTGATCATCTCCGGCGGTGACAACAACATCTTCACTCAGATCGGCTTGATCGTACTGGTGGGGCTTGCCTGCAAGAACGCGATTCTGATCGTCGAGTTCGCCAAGGATAAACAGTTGGAGGGGCTCGACCCGCTGGCGGCGGTACTGGAAGCCTGCCGTCTGCGTCTGCGGCCGATCCTGATGACCTCCTTTGCGTTCATCATGGGCGTGGTGCCCCTGGTGTTCTCCAGCGGTGCCGGTGCCGAAATGCGTCACGCCATGGGTGTAGCGGTGTTCTCCGGGATGCTCGGGGTGACCTTCTTCGGTCTGTTGCTGACGCCAGTCTTCTACGTACTGATTCGCAACTTTGTCGAGCGCAGCGAAGCGCGCAAAGCGGCCAAAGCTCTGAAACTGGAGGCGCAACAATGAGTCTGAAAGTCTTCCTGCCGAGCCTGCTGGTGCTGGCACTCAGCGCCTGCGCCGTCGGTCCCGACTACAAGACCCCGGCGACGGAAGCGGCCAACATCACGACCGCCACCGACGGCGCCAACGGTCAAAAAAACTTTGACCGTTCGAAATTCGAAGGCATCTGGTGGCAGCAGTTCGACGATCCGACCCTCAACCAGTTGGTGACCCAATCGCTGCAAGGCAACCGAGAACTGCGCGTGGCGTTCGCCCGCTGGAAAGCCGCCCGAGCGATCCGCGACGACGCCAGCAACGACGCAATGCCGACCATTACCAGCCGCGCCAGCAGTGATCTGGCCAAGGGGCAGATTCCCGGTCAGACCACCAAACGGGTCAGCAGCGAACGCTATGACCTGGGCCTGGACATGGCTTGGGAGCTGGACTTGTTCGGTCGCATCCAGCGCAATCTGGAAGCCAGCGACGCCGACCAACAGGCAGCCGAGGCCGATCTCTACCAACTGCAAGTCACCATGATTGCCGAACTGGTGGACGCCTACGGTCAACTGCGCGGCGCCCAACTGCGGGAAAAGATCGCCGT
The DNA here is from genome assembly GCF_044743485.1 of Pseudomonas sp. NPDC087614. NCBI lineage: Bacteria > Pseudomonadati > Pseudomonadota > Gammaproteobacteria > Pseudomonadales > Pseudomonadaceae > Pseudomonas > Pseudomonas sp. NPDC087614. The sequence continues at coordinate 99,889 of NZ_JBIUWN010000004.1, forward strand.
GGCCAACCTGAACAACCAGCAGGCGTCGCGCAAGATCACCATCAGCCTGCGTGACGCCGGCGTTGGCGATCAGCTCGATGTCGAACGTGCCGATGCGCGTCTGGCCTCGGTCGAAGCCAGCGTGCCGCAACTGCAGGCGGAACAGGTTCGACAGAAAAACCGTATCGCCACCCTCCTGGGTGAGCGTCCGGACAAGCTGACCGTCGATCTGAGTCCAAAAGACTTGCCGGCGATTGCCAAGGCCCTCCCAATCGGGAACCCGGGCGAACTGCTGCAACGCCGTCCGGACATCCTCAGCGCTGAACGCAAGCTGGCCTCGGCCACGGCGCGGATCGGCGTGGCCAAAGCAGACCTGTTCCCACGGGTCAGCCTCAGCGGTTTCCTCGGCTGGACGGCCGGGCGCGGCTCGCAGATCGGTTCTTCGGCGGCCAGTGCCTGGGCACTTGGCCCTAGCATTACGTGGGCAGCCTTCGACCTTGGCAGCGTTAGAGCGCGCTTGCGCGGCGCCGATGCGGATGCCGAAGGCGCCTTGGCGACCTACGAGCAACAAGTGCTGTTGGCACTGGAAGAGTCGGAAAACGCGTTCAGCGATTACGGCAAACGCCAGCAACGCCTGATCTCGCTGATCCGTCAGAGTGAATCGAGCCGCAAGGCCGCTGACCTGGCAGAGATTCGTTACCGCGAAGGCACGACGGACTTCCTCGTGCTGCTCGACGCCCAACGTGAACGTCTGAATGCCGAAGACAGCCAGGCCCAGGCCGAAGTCGATTTGTATCGCGGCATCGTCGCGATCTACAAGGCGCTGGGGGGTGGCTGGCAGCCAGAGACAGTCGCCATTCAGTAAGAGTTGTTAAAGAGCTCCTTTGGTTGGCCGCAACCAACCAAATTTTTTGCCCCGCGTATCATTCGGTCGCGGGGCTTTTTTGTGCCTGATCTTTTTTGTTTTCCAGAATCGTGACTGTGGCGGTGGTACCTGCCCGCAAGCGGTTCTTGCCGGCATAGTCACCGTCGATTTCGATCCGTACTGGCACCCGTTGCGCCAGTTTTACCCAGGTGTAACTCGGATTGATGTTGGCCAGCAGCCGACTGCCCGGGGCGTTTTCACGGTCGGCGATGGCGAAGGCGATGCTCTGCACCGTGCCCCCGAAGGTTTCACCGCTCATCAACTGAACCCGCACCCGATCGCCTTCCTCGATTCGCGGCAGTTTGGTTTCTTCGAAATAGCCGCTGATGTAGAACGAATCACTGTCGACCAGCGCCAACAGCGCCCCACCGGCCACCGCGTAATCACCCTGACGCGTCAACAGGTTGGTGACATAGCCGCTGACCGGCGATTCGACACGAGTACGCTGCAGGTCCAGTTGCGCTTGAGTCAGTGCGGCAATCGCCAATTGCACGTTGGCTTCGGCCAGCCCGAGATTGGCCTGATTGCGCAACAGATCAGCCTGGGCAACAGCCACATCGGTACTGGATTTTTCCCATTCCTCCCCGGAGATGGCAAAGCCCTGTTTGAGCTTACGCCGCCGGCGCTCTTCGCTTTGACGCTGTTTGAGCAGTGCTTCACTGGCAACAATCGCGGCTTGCGACTGCCCCAGTGTGGCCTTTGCCACTTCAACCGCGCGCCGCGAATGCTCTACCGCCAAGCGGTAGCGTGCCGGATCGATTTCCATCAACAGCTGGCCTTTGTCGACATGCTGATTGTCCTGCACCGCCAGACTGACGATGCGTCCCGAAACATCAGCCGATAAGGTCACCACGTCCGCCCTCACCCGGGCATCCCGGGTCCACGGCGCGCGGGTGTAATGCTCCCAGGCAAACCAGCCGAGCACGATTGCCAGTATCACCACCGCCAACGTCGTCAATCGAGCAAGTAACACTTTCAAGGCATCAGGCTCCCATCAGCAAAATCAGCGTGGCACAGACGCAGACATACAACGCGCCCTCAAAAAGTGCTTCATGCCAGACCCGTCGCATCACCCCCAGTCGGCGCAAAACCCAGTCCAGCAACATGAATATCGGTATGGCCAGCAACAGGGCCTGGGCAATCGGTGGCAGATAAACGCCGCCAATCTCGAAATCAATGGGCAAGGGCTGGCTCTCCTTCCGGGGCATTACGTTGCAACTGTTCGCCATGGCGCTCAAGGAATGAAACGACGATCATCAAAGCTACACGCATGCGAAACACCGACCATAAATGTTCATGACTGGCGACGTGCAAATCATCCAGCTCATCCCCCAACCCGTGCAGCTTGACCAGCAACGGCGCCAGTTGTGCGTCGTGGCGACCCGCCACAAAGCGCCCGGTCTTGCGCAGGCTTGAAGACAAGCGCTGGCTGAACGCATCCGTCAGCAGTGCATTGTTCTGCGCCTGCTGCCTGAGTTGGTGGGTGGCCACACCCAAGGCTACGCACGCCAGACTGATTTCATATAGCTGCTGCATGGCGCGGTCATTTGTTGCCGGCAACAAGCCAAGCATGCTGGTCAGGCGATCAACCATGCGGCTTTCGAAGGCGAATTGTTGTTGGTCGGTAGGCGGTGTTTTGGTCAGTTCATAAACCTGCTCGCGCGCCTCGTGATACAACCGGCGAACTCGCCAGACCGGGCGAAACGGAAAAATCCACGCATAGACGATCAGCCCCAGCATCGCCGCGCTGACGTAAGCACCGGCAAACTCGAACCATTGAATGGCCGTGTTCTGCCCGGTGCCGACATTCTGTGGGCCGAGGAGAAGAAAACTCGACAGCCCAAGGCCCATACCGATTCCGGCAGTCGCCGGGCTCGCCAAACCCACCGCGATCACGTAAAGCAGAGGGGCAAGTATCAACGCCAGCAACTCGAAATCGCTGATCGCCGGCACCAGCATGAACTGATAGACCGCCGAGACCACAAGTGCCAACCCCAATCCACGGGCATAACTTTGCGCGGCCATCAGCGGTCGCGGGAAAGTCGCCATGAGCGAACAAAGAATCCCTACCAGAATCATCCCGCCCCGAGCGCCGTCCCAGGCCGTTTCGATCCAGATCAGCCCGGCCACCAGCAAGGCGGTGAAGGCTCGTATGGCGTTCATGGTCGCCAGCGTGAAATCCAGATGCAGTGGGCTGGCCTGACCGCGATAAAGGCAACTGGCCTCGCGCCCCTCCTGAATCGCGTCGCTCAATTCCAGTATTTGCTCCAGTTGCTGCAATAGCCGCGCCTGCTCCCAGCGCAACGCCCAAGCCAGTGACCGCAGGGGGGCGCTCAGGTCTTCGGTCAACTGTTCAGTCTGGTAAGCCAATGCTTCGAACTGCTGTTGCAGCGTGACGAAGTGATGCCGCGTCTCGGCAGACATAGACCTCCCCTGCTCCGCCAACTGATCGAGAAGCGCCAGTTCAGCGGCACGCAGGCGCTGGACATTCTGCGGCAAATCGCCCTCCCAGCGCTCGGTGAGCAGTTCGCGCTGATGCCTCAATGCGGTCAACCGTGACGTCAGCAACATCAGCTGGTTGCCCAACAGCAGCACCAGATTGTTGGCACTGCGCAATCGTGGCGCGTCGAAATACAGGTGTCGCCGCAGCCCTTCAAGGACGCTGATTTCACCGAGCAACTGCATTTGTCGGTGCTGAAATTGGGCTTCGCTTTCTTCTGTGCGAATCACTGCAGCGGCGTGGCTGGCGACGAGTTTGATCACTTGGTCGACCTTGGCGAAATATCCCTTGGCCACGGCTTCCGGGCGCGCCGTGAGCAAGCTGACCACACAGACACACGCCACGGCCAGCAGGGTCTCGGTGACGCGGGTGATGGCCAATAGAAAGGTGCCGTCCTGATTGGGAATAGCCAGTAATGCCACCACCACAGCGGTATAGCCACTGAGTACAAATGCCTGGGAGCTGGTGTAGCGCAGCAAGGTGCCGCCTGCCGTGCACAAGGCCAGCCACAAGGCCAGCGTGGTAATGAATGGCAGCGGCGCCTGCGGGAAAATCGCCATGATCAACACCGCGACGGCCGCCCCCAGGGTGGTACCGATCACCTGACCGAAACTGCGCGCCAACGCCATCCCTGCCAGCGGCTGGCTGACAATGACGACCGCCATGATCGACCACTTGGGTTGGTCAAGATCGAACACAAACGCCAGATACAGCGTCAGCAACCCCGCCGCGATGGTGCGCAAGGCAAACAGCAGGATCGCCTGACCGGGATGTATCACGGCCTTGAAGTAATTGAGCAGGGCTTGCATGGGCACACTCGTCGAAACAACTCCTCCAAGCGTAGACACTGCCTTGAAAACTTCACGACTCACAGAGTCGACGCAACTTGTAGGCCGATTCGCATGTATCGGGTTTGACTCACAGGCCGGGCTGACCGAAGCTTGCCGCTGCGCTCAAGTTCGCCTGTTTTCGGAATCCTGCATGCTCAAGTCCCGCCGTTACCTGCTCATCAGCCTTGGCCTCGTGCTGGTCATCACCGTGGCCTGGTTATCCCTGCGCAGCAGCGCCCCGGTGATCCCGGACGCGATCAGGCACGGTTACAGCGAAGCGCTGAGCGCCGCCCGTACGGGTCAAGCGGGCGCGGCACGTCAGTTGTATCAACAATTGGGGCGTGCCGATCTGTCGGTCAAGCGACGCGTCTGGCTGCATGACGAACTGGCTAACTACCCCAGTCCGCTGGCCTTGAAACTCGCCGATGCGGACCTGCAGAACAAATCGCCCAAGGTGCGTGCAGCGGCAATCAACAGTGTGCTTGGACTGGTTCCGGGCGGTGAACGCAGCCTGTTGCTGGGGCCGATGCTTGATGATGAGGATCAAACCGTTCGTTTTGCCGCGATCAACGCCCTGCTCGGTTTGACGCCTGATGAGCTAGGGCTGTACTTCGCGCCGCTGCAGCAGGCGATTGACGGCTGGGAGCAAGTGCTCAAGGGCCAACCTGAAAGTGCATCCAACTATGCGCAACTGGCTCGCCTTTACATCCATAACGCTGAACTCAAAAACGCTCAGGTTGCACTGGACAATACGCTGCGTCTGGAACCCGGCAACCTGCAGGCGCTGGTCATGCAGATCGATGTGCTTGACCGCCAGGGACAGACTGACGCCGCCCGACAATTACTCGCCCGACAGCTCAAGGCCCAGCCAGACTCCGCGTATCTGCAACATGCCCTCGGTCTTTGGCTGCTGCACCACGGTCAGCGTGAATACGCCCTGCTCGGCTTGTCCAAAGCGGTCGAACTGGAACCTGACAACAAGGATTACCGCTACGACCTCGCCACCACTCTGCACAGCGCCGAGGAACTGGAGGCCGCGCAAAAGCAGTTGCAGGAAATCGTTCAGCGTCATCCCGCTGATCGCAAAGCACGGGTGTTGCTGATCAATTACTGGAAAGAGAGCGGCCAACTGCAGAATGTGCAGGTTCTGCTGGCCCAACTCGAACAACTGAACCCCGACGATCCCGCGTTGCAGCAAGGGCTCTGAACGAGCGTTCAAAGAAAATTCTGAACCGCCATCTCGCCAAGGGGTCAAGTAGATCAGGCGACCGCTTTCGATAAAGCGCCTCGACTCCCCTAGTCATGAGAGGGCATTTTTTGTCTACATCTAACGCGTTGATCAGTGCAAAAGCCGCTACCGGCATTGTGGGTATGGACGACATCCTGGCCGGTGGTTTATCTCGCGGACATGTGTTCTTGCTCGAAGGTGAGCCCGGAACCGGCAAAACCACGGTCGCTCTGCATTTTCTTATGGCAGGCGCACTCGCCGGCGAACGCTGTTTGTACATTACGCTGTCGGAAACCGAGCGTGAGCTACGCCAAGGGGCGCTCTCCCACGGCTGGGAGCTTGATGACAATATTGAAATTTTCGAGCTGACACCGCCTGAAAGCCTGCTCAATGCCGAGCACCAGCAGAGCCTTTTGTACTCCTCCGACCTGGAACTGGGCGAAGCGACCAAGCAGATTTTTGAAGTGGTTGAACGCTTCAAGCCGACACGCGTGGTACTCGACAGCCTTTCCGAAATTCGTTTGCTGGCGCAAAGTTCCCTGCGCTACCGCCGGCAAATCCTGGCGATCAAGCATTACTTCGTACGCTACGACGCCACGGTCTTGCTGCTCGACGACCTGACCACCGAATCACTCGACAAGACCGTACACAGTGTCGCCCACGGCGTGATTCGTCTCGAAGAGATCACACCCAACTACGGTGCCGAGCGCCGCCGCATTCGCGTGGTCAAGTATCGCGGCCAGAAGTACCGTGGTGGTTTCCACGACTTCACCATCATGGGCGACGGCGTGCATGTGTTCCCTCGACTCGTGGCCGCCGAACACCGCGGCGACTATGCGCGCCTGCAATTGACCAGCGGCATCAAGGAAATGGATGCCCTGCTCGGGGGGGGCATTGAAGCGGGCTCCAGCACCTTGATTCTTGGTCCAGCGGGTACCGGTAAATCGCTGATCTCGATGATTTTCGCCGCCGCAGCCGTGTCCCGCGGTGAGAAAGCAGCGCTTTTTATTTTTGATGAAGAGCTGGGGTTGTTGTTCGAGCGCATGAAAAACATCGGCATCGACCTCAAGGCCTTACAGGCCACGGGCAATCTGCTGATCGAGCAGGTCGATGCCGCCGAGCTGTCGCCCGGCGAGTTCTCTCATCGTGTGCGCCGCTGCGTCGATGAAGGCAATATCAAAACCGTGGTGATCGACAGTATCAATGGCTACCAAGCCGCGATGCCGGAAGAGAACGCCCTCGTGCTGCACATGCACGAATTGTTGCTGTACCTGAACCGCCAAGGTGCCGCGACGTTTATGACCGTCGCCCAGCATGGGCTGGTCGGCGATATGCAGGCGCCAGTCGATATCACTTACCTGGCCGATACGGTGATCCTTTTGCGCTACTTCGAAGCGATCGGCAAAGTTCGCCGGGCGATCTCGATCATCAAGAAACGTACCGGCAGCCATGAATCGACAATCCGCGAATACCGTATTTCGTCGCAAGGCATGACCATCGGCGAACCGCTGGACGCTTTTCAAGGCGTACTGCGCGGTGTGCCGACCTACCTTGGTGCGAGCAAACCTTTGCTTTCGGAAGATAACTTGTGACGCAGACCATGCCGCTGGCCGAACAGGCGCTGATTCTGGCACCGGTGGGCCGCGACAGCCAAATTGCGCTGATGATCCTCAACGAGGCCGGTTACGGCGGCCTGATCACACCCGATCTTGGCTCGCTGTGCGCTCAGCTTGAGCAAGGTGCCGGCCTGCTGCTGATCGCTGCCGAAGCCTTGCATGGGCCAGAGCTGGAAGCGTTGTTTGTGTATCTGGAACAACAACCGGCGTGGTCGGACCTGCCGATCATATTGCTCACCCACCATGGCGGGCAGCAACAAGCGCCCTCCTCGCACCTCAGTAGCCAGTTGGGCAACGTCACGTTTCTTGAACGCCCGTTTCATCCGGCCACGCTAGTCAGCATGGTTTCGACTGCCCTGCGCGGTCGACGTCGACAGTACGAAGCCCGCGACCGCCTGATCGACCTGAGCGAAAGCGAACGCCGCCTGCAATCAACCCTCGAAACCCTTGAGCAACAAGTCGAAGAACGCACCGCGCAGCTTCGCCATAACGAAGAAGCATTGCGTCAGTCGCAGAAAATGGAAGCCGTCGGACAGCTTACTGGCGGTATCGCCCACGACTTTAACAACATGCTCACGGGGATCATCGGCAGCCTGGAGCTGCTGCGCCGACGCCTGGCCCGAGGGCGCACCGAAGACCTCGACAGCCTGATCGATCTAGGCGTGACCTCTGCCAACCGCGCCGCCGGCCTGACTCACCGTCTGCTGGCGTTTTCGCGTCGGCAGTCGCTCGACCCCAAAGCGGTGCAGATGAATAGCCTGGTGCTGTCGATGGGCGAACTGCTGCAACGCAGCCTCAACGAAAGCATTCATCTGGACATGCGCCTGGACGACAAACTGTGGGTCGCCGAGGCCGATCCCAACCAACTGGAAAGCGCCCTGCTCAACCTGGTGATCAATGCCCGCGACGCCATGCCCGAGGGCGGAAAACTGGTGGTAGAGACGAGCAATCAGGTGCTGCACCGTGAGTTCACCGAGGTCTATCCCAATCTTGAACCCGGTGATTATGTGATGTTGAGCGTCACCGACAACGGCAGCGGCATGCCCAAAAGCGTGATCAACCGTGCATTCGATCCGTTTTTCACCACCAAGCCGATCGGGCAAGGCACCGGGCTGGGCCTGTCGATGATTTATGGCTTCAGCAAGCAGTCGCGTGGACATGTCTCGATCGACAGCGAAATCGATGAAGGAACCACCGTCAACCTCTACCTGCCGCGCTTTCGCGGTGAAGAACGTGAGCACCCCGCCCGCGATACCCTCCAGGCCCCGCATGCAATGGATGGCGAAACCGTGCTGATCGTCGAGGACGACCCGGCGGTTCGCTTGCTGGTCAGTGCCGTGCTCAGTGAGTTGGGTTACGCCTATGTGGAGGCCGCGGATGCCGACGCTGCGGTGCCGATTATCAACTCACCTCAGCGTATTGACCTGATGATCAGCGATGTCGGCTTGCCAGGCATGAACGGACGGCAACTGGCGGAGATCGGCCGGCAATACCGACCGGGGCTCAAAGTCCTGTTTATCACCGGGTACGCCGAGCATGCGGCCGTACGTGCAGGTTTTTTGGACTCGGGCATGCAGATGATCACCAAACCCTTCACCTTTGATCTGCTGACGGCCAAGGTACGCGAGATGATCAAAAACTGAACACGGAAAAGTAGAAGCTGCCGCAGGCGCCGATCTTTTGACTTTGAACAACAAGATCAAAAGATCGGCGCCTGCGGCAGCTTCTCGTGCGGATTCAGTTCAACGAGCGTGCCTCAAGCCAGCAACTCCTGAATCTTCTCCTGCAACACATCCAGATCGAACGGTTTTTCCAGAATCGGCGCCTTGAGTGTGATCGGGCTGCCGGTTTCGCGGATTTCCTGCGGATAGCCGCTGATGAAAATCACCTTCAGATCAGGTCGCAACTTCACGGCGGGCTCGGCGATCTGCACGCCGGAGATGCCGCCGGGTAAGCGGTAGTCGGTGATCAACAGGTCCAAATGTGGCTTGCTCGCGAGGATTTCGAACGCCTGCTCTCCGTTTTCGGCCTCGAGCACGCGATACCCTTGATCCTTTAGATAAATGGAAAGAATCATCAAGATATTCGGTTCGTCTTCGACGATAAGTACTACATCTTGTGCATCTACGCTCATGGGAAGCCTTTGTTCGGTCAATAGCTGCTGATACGACCGTGCGGTCACTCAGAGGTTGCGTCGGGTTTGCCGTTTTCCTCGATCGGCAGACAAACGCGAAACAGGGCGCCCTCGTTGATTTGACTCTCGACGACGATGGAACCGCCATGGGCGGCGACGATCTGCTCGGAAATGAACAAACCCAATCCGAGCCCGGCCACTACCGTCTTGGCGCTAACCCGTTCGAATTGTTGAAAGATACGCTTCTGGTTCTCCTCGCTGATACCGATTCCATGGTCCTGAACTTCGACCCTCGCCTCGTCACCCTCACGGTAAACCCGCACCTGAATCGGACTTCGGCCCCCATAACGCAAAGCGTTTGTCATCAGGTTCGAAATCACTTGCTCGATTCGGAACTCGTCCCAACTGCCTTCTACCGGCTCTGACGCGGTGAAAGACACCTCGGTTTCCGCTGCTTCAATCTGCTGCGCGAAATTTTGCAGCAGGTGGCTGACCAGTTGCACCAGATCAAAACGGTTCGGCCGGATCGACAGCTTGCCGGTACGAATACGCGACACGTCGAGCATGTCTTCGATCAGCCGGATCAGGCTTTTGATCTGCCGCTCGTCGCGGTCGACCATGGCGTGCATCTTGTCGAGTGCGAACGCGGCGGCGTTATCGCGCGCCAGGTGCATCTTGCGTAACTGGGTTTCGAGTATCAGGCCGTTGAGCGGCGTGCGCACTTCGTGGGCGACGATTGACATGAAGTCATCACGCATCCGCACCGCTTGCTCAAGTTCCGATTGGGTGCTCTGCAGTTTTTGCAGCAGCGCTTCCTGCTCGCGGCGGGCCTGCTCCAGCGCTTCGACCTGTTGCTTCATGGCCTTGCTCTGGCGATACAGGTCGACGAAAACGTTGACCTTGCTCTTCACCGCGTGGATATCCAGCGGCTTGTGCAGAAAATCCACCGCCCCGCTTTCGTAGCCTTTGAACGCATAGTTCAGTTCACGGCCGGCAGCGCTGACAAAAATGATCGGGATGTTCTTGGTTTTCTCGGTACCACGCATCAACTCGGCCAGTTCGAAGCCATTCATGCCCGGCATCTGCACGTCGAGAATGGCCATCGCGAACTCATGCTGCAACAACAGCGACAGCGCTTCGTCAGCCGAGAGCGCCTTGTAGACCGTGCGGTCTTCGCGCTTGATCAGCGCTTCGAGGGCCAGCAGATTCTCGGGCAGATCGTCGACGATCAGCAGTTTGGCTTGAATATTACTCAGCATGCGATTCGTTCCAGCTCGACTAGCAGACGGCCGATGCCGTGAATGGGTAGGACATGATCCGGCTGCAGAACGTTCAGTGCAGCTTGAGGCATGGTGGCGACCTGCGCGTCAGCGGGGTCCTGGACGATGGTCAGCCCGCCAAGACGTTTGACCTGCGCCAGTCCGCGCGCGCCATCGTGATTGGCGCCGGTCAGCAACACCGCAGCCAGTGCCGGCCCGTAGACGTCGGCCGCGGATTCAAAGAGGTAATCGATCGAGGGCCGGGAATAATGCACGCGCTCTTCAAGGCTCAAAGACAGGCTTCGATCCTGTTCCACCGACAGGTGATAGCCCGGCGTGGCGAAATACACGGTGCCGCCAGCAATGCTCTGTTTGTCACAGGCCTCTTGTACCGGCATGCCGAGACGTCGGGAGAAGACTTCAGCCAACTGGCTGCGGCGCTCTTGCGGCAAGTGCAACACGACGATAATCGGCAGCACAAACCCCGCTCGCAATGGCCCCAGCAAGGCCAGCAATGCCTCCACGCCACCGGCGGAAGCACCGATCACAATGGCCTCGATTCGAGGTAATGTCACGGCGTCGCTCATGATTTGCGGTAGATCCGTTCTTGTTTGACCAGCGCTTCGAACTTGTTCGCATAATTGGAAAAGTCCAGCGTCTCCTTGCTGCCCAACACCAGAAACCCGCGATGACAAAGTGATTCATGGAACAGTCCGAACGCCCGATCCTGGAGTTTCTTGTTGAAGTAGATCAGCACGTTGCGGCAGGAGATCAGTTGGGTTTCGGAGAACACACTGTCAGTGGCCAGGCTGTGATCGGCAAACGTCACGTTCTCGCACAGGCTTTTGTCGAAAATCGCGTAGCCATAAGCGGCCGTGTAATAGTCGGCGAATGATCGCTGGCCACCGGCCTGTTGATAGTTGGCCGTGTACGCACGGACGTTCTCCATCGAGAAAATCCCCTGCTTGGCCTTGTCCAGCGAGCGCGGATTGATATCGGTGGCGTAAATGATCGTCCGATCCAGCAGGCCCTCTTCGCGCAGCAAAATCGCCATCGAATAGACCTCCTCGCCCGTACTGCATCCGGCGATCCATATCTTGATCGACGGATAGGTCCTCAGCAGTGGCACCACTTCCTGGCGAATCGCCAGGAAGTGCGACGGATCGCGAAACATCTCGCTGACCGGAATAGTGAGCAATTGCAGCAGTTGCATGAACGCGGTCGGGTCGTGCAGGACTTTTTCCTGCAATGCCGAAATCGTTGCGCATTCGAACTGGCTCAACGCGTGTTGTACCCGGCGCTTGATCGAAGCGCCTGAATAGTCGCGAAAATCATAGCTGTACTTGAGGTAGATCGCCTCAATCAACAACCGTAATTCGATTTCGCTATTTCGATGCACTGAATTCTCGCGTTCCACTAAATCCTTTCCATCTTCGGTAACCACACGCGAATCAACGAGAACAAGCGATCCAGGTCGATGGGCTTGGCCAGATAATCGTTGGCGCCCGCCTGCAGGCAGCGTTCCTGATCGTCCTTCATGGCTTTGGCCGTCACCGCAATGATCGGCAGTTTACGCCAGCGCGGATTCTTGCGAATTTCAATGGTGGCTTCGAAACCATCCATTTCCGGCATCATCACGTCCATCAGCACCAGGTCGATGTCCTCGACTTCATTCAGCCTCTCAATCGCTTCGCGACCGTTACGACCGATCACCACGACTGCACCTTTTGTCTCCAGCGCACTGGTCAGGGCGAAAATGTTGCGCACATCGTCGTCCACCAGCAGCACTTTGCGTCCCTCGAAGACCTTGTCGCGGCTGCGCGCCGTCTTGAGCATCTTCTGCCGTTCATGGGACAACTGCGATTCGACTTTGTGCAGAAAGAGTGTCACCTCATCGAGCAAGCGTTCCGGCGAGCGCGCGCCCTTGATGATGATCGAGCGCGAGTACTTGCGCAGATCGGCTTCTTCGTCGCGGGTCAGGTTGCGCCCGGTATAGACGATGACGGGCGGAAACGAGCAGATATCCTCGGTGGACATGCGCTTGAGCAGGTCGTTGCCGAGCATGTCCGGCAGCTTAAGGTCGATGACCATGCAGTCGAAGATCGTCGTGCGCAACAGCTCCAGCGCGTCCTGCGCCAGACCGACAGCGGTGATTTCAATATCGTCATCACCGATCAGCCGAGCGATGCTTTCACGCTGCAAATCGTCGTCTTCGACCAGCAGCACGCGTTTGACCTTCTGGGTCAGTTTGGCTTCGAGACGGGCAAACACATCCTTGAGTTCTTCACGGGTGGTCGGTTTGACCGCATAGCCGATGGCGCCCATGTGCATCGCCGCTTCGACACGATCTTCGACCGAAATCACATGCACCGGGATGTGCCGGGTTTCGGCGTGTTCTTTCAGGCGCTGTAGCACCGTCAGCCCGGAATGGTCGGGCAGACGCATGTCCAGCAAGATCGCGTCCGGCACGAACTCTTTGGCCAGGTCATAACCTTCATCCGCGCCATGGGCTACAAGGCACTGGTAGCCGAGTTCGTGGGCCAGGTCGTAGAGGATGTGCGCAAAGTTCGGTTCATCTTCCACCACCAGAATGCAGCGGGTGGCGAATGGCGCGTTATTGCGGTCATCGGCAAAACGCGGGATAGGCTGCGCAGCCATGGGCGATACCACCACCGCAGGCGCCAATGCCGCCGTCGATGTCTGTGGCGGCGGCGTGAACGTCAGAAGCTCGGTCGAGACTTCACTGAACTCGTTGTATTGCTGCGGCAATACCAGTGTGAAGACACTGCCCTGCCCCGGCACGCTGCTGACGCTGATCGAGCCGCCCAGCAGCGTCGCCAGATCCCGGGAAATCGACAAGCCCAGACCGGTGCCGCCGTACTTGCGGTTGGTGGTGCCATCAGCCTGACGGAACGCCTCGAAAATACTTTCCTGCTGATCCGCCGCAATACCGATACCCGAATCACGCACGATGAAGGCAATGTGATCGTTGGGTTGACCGCTGATGGTCAGGCTGACAGCGCCCTGTTCGGTGAACTTCAAGGCGTTGGACAGTAGGTTCTTGATCACCTGTTCCAAACGCTGGCGGTCAGTAAACAACAACGTCGGCGCATCCGGGAGCAGATCGACGCTGAACGTCAGTCGCTTATCTGCCGCCATGGGTTCGAACACGCTGCGCAGGCCGTCGGCCAGACGCGCCACGCTGGTGTTTTCCGCAATCACTTCAAGCTTTCCGGCCTCGACCTTGGAGATATCGAGGATGTCGTTGATCAGGTTGAGCAAGTCATTGCCGGCAGAGTAGATCGACTCGGCAAACTTGACCTGTTCGGCACTGAGATTGTCCTGTGGGTTTTCTGCGAGCAATTTGGCCAGGATTAACGAACTGTTCAACGGCGTGCGCAGTTCGTGGGACATGTTGGCGAGGAACTCGGACTTGTACTTGCTCGAACGCTGCAACTCTTCGGCGCGCTCTTCGAGTTGCACCTGAGCCTGATTCAATTCGGTGTTCTTCAGATCCATGGCATCACGCTGCTCGGCCAGAGCGTGTGCCTGTTCAGCGAGCTGCTCGTTGGTCTGCTCAAGCTCCACTTGCTGGGTTTCAAGATGCGCCTGGGATTCCTTGAGGATCCGTGACTGCTCTTCCAGCTCTTCGTTGGCGGTTTTCAACTCTTCCTGTTGCACCTGCAACTCTTCGTTGAGCTGCTGGGTTTCGGCCAGCACTTCCTGCAAACGTTGACGGTAGCGTGCGGCTTCGATGGACGTGCCAATATTGCCGGCAATCAGCTCCAGCAATTCGATATCACGATCGGTGAGTGGACGCAAAAAGCCCAACTCGATCACGCCGTTGACCCGTTCATCGTCACTGGTTGGCACCACAAGCACGCTATGTGGCAGGCCTTCACCCAGACCAGAACTGACTTTGAAGTAATCGGCGGGTACCGAATCGAGGCGTATCAGTCGCGCTTGCTGCGCCACCTGACCCACGATGCCTTCGCCGCTGTAAATCGACTGTTCCTGCCCTTCCTGCTCGCGGGAGAAGCCGTAAGTTGCCACGCGCTTCAAACCGCCGTGCTCCTCACGCACGTACAGTGCCGCCACGGCAGTGCCCAGGTATTGCGCGCAGAACTGCAGGATATTGCGACCCAATAGATTGAGTGTCAGTTGCCCAAGCACCTGCTCGGCCAACTCGGTCTGGCCGTTGCGCAACCATGCTTGCTGCTCCAGACGCTTGGCACTCGCTTGCTGCGCGGCGAGGTTGGCGCTGTAGCTGTTGGACAGATTGAGCAAATCACGACGACCGATATAAGCCAGTAGCCCGCTGATGCCGGCAACAAACAGCAGATAAAGGGTAATGCTCCAGATCGTGGTGTGGCGCACGTCTTCGTTGCGCGAGGCACGCAACTGCTGCTCCATGTCGATCACGTCTTCGAACTGCTTGCGGATCTCGTCGGTCAGGCGCTTGCCGCGCCCGGCCTGGACCGCCGCTTTATAGTCACCGCTGGAACGCTGCAAATCGATCATCGATTTTGCATAGTTTGCCCACTCGGTCTGCAACGCCTGAAGACGACGCAAACGATCAGTCTGCACCGGGTTGTCGGCAGTCAACTCAAGCAAGGTTTCGAGCGCCACGTTGATTCGCGGTTTGGCTGTTTCGTAGGGATCAAGGAAATGCTCATCACCGCTGAGCAAGAAACCGCGCATGCCGGTTTCCAGGTCCACGGTGAGCTTCACCGCTTCGTTGGCGTTATTGATCACACGGTCGGTGTGCTCGACCCACTGGATGACCGACAGCAGATAAGTGATCAGCGACACGAAGAACACCGCACTGAGCGCGCCAACACCCAGCGGCAGGCTGACGTTGCGACTCAGGAGTTTGCGGAACCGTTGCTCATCAACCGAAGACGGAGAGGACATGTGGCAGCCTTGTCGAACTGTTGAAAATCACAGAGTTTGCCCCAAAACGACAACGTGGATCTATTTTTCTGACTGTTTGAGCAGCAAATTCCTACAAATGCCCGCGTCTAGCGTCACGCCAACAGTTATCCTTGCTCGCCCGTATGCAGCTAATCTTTTTTGTATCGATCCGGGAACTTGTGGCTATGCGCCACTTACTCATGCATGAGCCCATCACATCTGATCGGCTGACGCCCCTGAATCCCACCCTTGAGAGCTTTTATTATGTCCGCCAACGCATCCACCATCCTTGTAGTCGAAGACGATGCCATCGTGCGCATGCTGATCATCGAAGTGCTGGAGGAACTGGATTTCAAGGTACTGGAAGCGGAGGGTGGCGAGCAGGCGCTGAAGCTTCTTAATGATGAGGCTCAACACATTGAATTGATGATGACCGATGTGGGCCTGCCGGGTATGGATGGTCGTGAACTGGCCAATCAAGCACGCCTGTTGCGGCCTGCTCTGCCAATCCTGTTTGCAAGTGGATACGCGGAAAACATCGAAGTAACGGCGGGTATGCAAGTCATTGGCAAACCCTTTTCGATTGACCAGTTGAGGGACAAGGTCAAAGGCATTCTGGAACGCTGAAAACCGGCTCTGTCGCTTGGTTTCATGAACACCTTTGAAACCTGTCTGCCGCGTTTATCCGGGGTACCAGAGTGGACGAGCCCTCTGATTGCTCAAGTCTTAACCACTCGTGCGATCGCGCTTGGCTTTTTGCCGCTCTCTGAAGGCGGTGATGTCATCGATACTCACCTTCCCTGGCGCCGGTTGTGCAGGCGCCCGGACAGACTGCTGAGCAGCCGCACTACTTTCCTGAGCGCTTACCGATTCGTTACCGAAATCAAGATTGGAGAACAATTCCTCACCGTCCAGTGGCTCGAGGAATTTGTGACCCACCTCTCGCCCCCCACCTGCAAACAGACTGGCATCGCTTGCTGCAATCGCCCGGTTGATTGCCTTGGGGTTCGAAATGAACTTTCCATGCGAATCGTAAGCTCCCAGAATCAAGCCCGGCGGCAGATCGACGGCATAATTGATTTCCAAAGGGGGTAGAGTCTTCAGGCCCGAATGCGGCCGAAAGGCAAGTTCGGTATTGGCATATAAATGAAAACCTTCCATCTGCCGTGCGTCGATGAAATAGGTGTATCCACCTTTCTGGCCGCCATAAACAAAAGCGCCGGCACCGTCCTTTTTATAGAAAGCAGAAGTGGAAATACCCGCGCCGTCGGGGCTGAGCGCGTCGTGGGCACCGCCATAGCCGCCTTTCAAACCATTGACCTGGTCAAGGTGTTTGATTCGAACGCGTTGACTGAATCCCCTCTCGAAAATGATCGACGGATCGCGCATATCACCACGGAAAACGAAGCCCTGATAAACGAAGCCCTTTTCCGGACCAGAAAGGCGCACAACCTGAGTATCGGTCGCCAATGTCTGTGCCACGCCTGGCCCTGAGGCCAGCTCATCCAGATAACCGGCCACTAGCAAACCTTTGCCAGCCTCGGGGATTTCCTTTCCGGTGGTGCTCGCCAACTGTCGACGAAGACGCGTAGCCGATCCGCGAAAAACGGAGGGACGATTGCTGTTTTTGAGCGCCAGGACAACTCGCTTGCCGATTTCCTTCTTGGCGACTTTCGACAATGCTCTACCGACGAGCTTTTCAGCAATAGGCCCCGCCAGTTCGGCCAACACGCCGATCGCCGCGCTGATCCTCAGGCGCTCTGCTTCAGAGGGGTCATCCGATATTTCGGCGCGGATCAAGTCCGTCGCAGAACTACCGAGCCCCACCAGGAAAGGAATCAACATACGTATCGGAGCGGAAGCAAACGCTCCCGTCCCGCCGTAAGGCAAAGAGGCGGTAAACGCAATAATCTGCAGAAGATATCCCGCAGCCTCCAGGGCAAAATCGGTCCAGCGTTCGGCCTGTGTCGAAACCAGCGTATCAATATCGGCCAGCCCCCGTTTGATCTGGCGATCGAATAAATCCTGACCTATATCCGAACTGGATCGAAACACCAACTCCCGATAGTTTGGACGTGTCGCAAAAAG
This sequence comes from Pseudomonas sp. NPDC087614, assembly GCF_044743485.1. Lineage (NCBI taxonomy): Bacteria > Pseudomonadati > Pseudomonadota > Gammaproteobacteria > Pseudomonadales > Pseudomonadaceae > Pseudomonas > Pseudomonas sp. NPDC087614. The sequence continues at coordinate 117,362 of NZ_JBIUWN010000004.1, forward strand.
GGGGAATTCCATCCCCCGATACTTGAAATCATGGACATAAGATTTTTGCTGGTCACGCAGAGCAACGCGCTTTAACAAGCGCTTCTGAAAATCAACATTGCTCTCTACGAACTTGCCTCTTGCGTCATGACCGGCGGGAAACTCGAAGGCTGCACTGTCTTCACCGAGGAAGAACACCACGCCTCGATCCAGATTCCCTCGACCGATAAACACGGCGTTATCGACTCTCAAGTCGGGATCGCTGTGCAAGTTGATAAGCCGCGGTTTTATCAGGCCTTTGAGGTATTCGTAAGCGACGATCTGATCTTCAACGGCACGCGTACCACTCTTGATAAACTCTACAACCAACTTGTTCAACTCTGCTTTTTTTAACAACCTACCGAAAGCGCTAACAGCGGGATTTTGCAGCCGGTCGTTCACATAGAGTTTGAAGTCAGTCTGATAATCCGCGTCATTGAAAACAGCGACCAACTCGGAAGGATAATAGTCTGGCCATTTTACTTCTTTCCCGTAAAAGCCTTTTAGTTGCCGCAGGTGATAATCCGTACATATCTCCGCCAAGGTGAATTCTTTCTCTTCCCAGACGACAGGCTTTTTAGTGCCCGTCAGCGAGTCGCTGCGCGTGGGGGGCTCCAGCGCGTAATATTTAACCGCTATGCGGCTGTCATATTGAATGCGCTCACGCGTCTCTTCATCGGACACAATACTCACTATGGCTTCATCAATGCACTCACGAATAAAGTAGGCAGGATCAAAACTCACTGGATCCGTGATGACGGCACAACCCGCTAATATTTCTCCAGCCAATTTATTTACATCAACACCATCAACCACACCTTGCTCAGGCATGGCCAGGCTGACCGTTTCCGTTCTGGGTGCTGCCAAAACGGTTTCCAAATCTGCCAATGGATCCAGCAACCACAACAACGAATCGTCGGCATCATCGTAAATGCCTGGCAACTGCTTACTCATGTTTTTCTCCCCGCACAGCATAAAATGCGAACTGCACTTACTTAACTACTGTGGACGAGCAAGAAACTACCAATCTCCCCCAAAGTTACATAAGCTATAGTTATTAGCAATCTTTACATCACTGATCGGAGAGCAATACACAAACGTTAGCTTCCATCGCTGTTCAATGGGCAAACGCTTATGGACAAGATACCAAAGAATGTTTTACTTCGAAGGCCAGGCGCGAGCAGCCACCTCTGTGGTTTAATTGCGCCCTTTTTTTGCCTACCTGTCTGCTGCCGAGGATCACACTCATGATTCAGCCCACCGTCACCAAAGTTCTGGTCATCGGCTACGTCTGGCCCGAGCCCCGTTCTTCGGCAGCAAGCGGGCACGTCATGCAGATCCTTGACACCTTTGTGCAGCAAGGTTGGGACATCACTTTCAGCAGCCCCGCCAGCCCCGGAGCACATAAAGCCGACCTTGGCGCGCTGGGCATCCGCGAAGTGTCGATCGAACTGAACAACAGCAGCTTCGATATGTTCATCAGCGAGCTGCGTCCGGATATCGTGCTGTTCGACCAGTTCATGATGGAAGAGCAGTTCGGCTGGCGCGTCGAAAAATGCTGTCCTGACGCCCTGCGGGTGCTGGAAACGTCAGATCTGCAAAGCTTGCGCCATGCCCGTCACCAGCGACTCAAGGAGCGGTTGAAAGTCTCTGCCGATCAGGATGACTTCAGCGTTTTGTTTGCGCCGGCCTTGCGCGAAGAATTCGAATTGATGGCCACCACCGATCTGGCCAAACGGGAAGTGGCGGCGCTGTATCGTTGCGACCTGAATCTGATGATCTCCGAAGTAGAAATCGAGTTGTTGGTCAAACAATTCGGATTACCACGCGAGTTGCTGCATTGGTGCCCATTGATGGTGGAGTTGCCCACCACTGAACCGAAGGCGTTTGAGGCTCGGGCGCACTTTCTCAGCATCGGTAACTTTCGTCATGCGCCTAACTGGGACGCCGTACTCTGGATGAAATCCACGATCTGGCCACTCATCCGTCAACAACTGCCGGATGCGCAGTTACACATCTATGGCGCCTACACGCCCCCTAAAGCCATGGCATTGCACAATGCAGCGCAGGGTTTTCACATAATGAACTGGGCGGAGGACGCGTTACAGGTCATGTCAGCGGCACGGGTATGTCTGGCACCGCTGCGTTTTGGCGCCGGCATCAAGGGAAAACTGGTGGACGCCATGCTGTGCGGCACGCCCAGCGTCACCACCCCCATTGGCGCGGAAGGCATGCATGACGAGGAACCCTGGCCGGGCGCGATCACCCGCAGCGCAGTGCAATTGGCCGACGCCGCCGTACGGCTTTATCGCTGCCCGGCAGATTGGCAAGCAGCCCACCTGGCCGGAGCCGCGCTGCTCGGCAAGCGTTACCAACGGGCAACACACGCGCCGGCGCTAATTGAAAAACTGCGTGATTGCCAAAAACACTTACATGAACGCAGGACCCGAAACTTTATTGGCAGCATGCTGCGCCATCACGCTCATAAAAGTACTCAATATATGGCTCAGTGGATTGAAGCAAAAAACCGCGATACCCAGCCGACCCGTAACGCGTGAATCCGCACGACCACACAACTCGCATTAATATAGAGATTGCACCATCAAACCCTGATACCTATAAACAGCCTGCATGTCATTTCAGATAGCACAACTATCAACACATGCAGGACACACCACATGAATAATGGATACATTGAAAGACTCTCCAGCCATGACTGGATGAGTAAAACACCGGGCATTGACAACTTGTCACTGCGCGAATTGACATTACCGGGCGCGCATAATTCCGGGTGTGACTGCAACGCCTCTTACGATCAACTGATCCAATGTCCAAACTGGCTGATCTGTCAGTTACTCCCTGTAAACTGGCCACTTCCTGGCGCGAACTGGCTGGCATGTCAGGATGTCTCTTTTGCTGGCCAACTGAATCGTGGCGCCAGAGCACTCGACCTTCGATTATTTTATGACAGCCAAGCGAGAGGTATTGAACGGTTCAGATTCCAACATGGTGGCTATTGTTCCTCCCGCACGCTTGACGACCTTGTTCGTGACGTCAAGGAGTTCCTTCAAAAAAATCCGGACGAGTTCATCATTCTGGACTTTCATGAACTGAAAAGTGGTGCAACTGGGTTCAATTACGACGAATTTAAACAGGTGATCCTGCGCACGCTGGGCGAGCAACTCATTCCATTGGAATCTCTGCATCTGACCCTGGGTCAATTGAAGGCACGTGCGCCGCGGCAACGGATATTACTGGCCGCGCCTGTATCAGGAAGTACAGACGATAACCGGATTCATGATGCAGTGATTCATCGGTGGATCGGGCAATCCATTGTCGACGCTTCTGACCTGCACCGCTACATCGACCGGGTTTTAAGCAACCCCCCGGACAAACGATGGCTTTGGTCGCTCTCCGCAACTTGCTATACGCTCGGCGGGCCACAACGCATTCTCGGCCATCTGGACACTTGGTTTCACCCTTCCAGCACCGACTGGGCTAAAAGATGCAACATTATCAATTTTGATTTCATTGAAAACGCCAGGATTGTATCGCATTGCAAAAATGCCAATATCGAGAAAGCCGTTGAAAAAGCCAAAACAATACAACCAACAAACTACGAAGATCTACCAACACCCTAACTGTTAAATAACTTGCATTCAAACAAGCATTGGCTGATCAAACGCCATCCACTATAAACATCCTGCACGTCGAAACGTCGACCTACCATTATTAATACTGCCGGATGTACAACATGAATGATTTCCAATCGAACGACTTACCCCTGACTCAATGGATAACTGCAACCCCGCAGATCGACAATCTGTCACTGCGTGAATTGACACTACCCGGCGCCCATAATGCCGGCTGTGACTGGGAAGCTTCCTTCTCCTTGTTCCCGGGAAAGAACTGGCTCGCGTGCCAGGACATCTCTTTTTATTCGCAACTCAATCGTGGCGCCAGAGCGCTGGACGCACGATTGATTTATGACAAAGAAGGCCAGGGTCTGGAAAAGTTTCGCTTTCAGCACAACGGCTATCGCTCCAATCGCAACCTTGGCGATCTCATGCTCGCGGTCCAGGCGTTTTTGGAAAGAAGTCCCAATGAATTCATCATTCTGGACTTCCATGAACTCAAGGGAGGCAGCAGTGAATTCAATCACGAAGAATTCAAACAGTTAATGCTGAAACATCTGGGCGAGCGGATGATTGTGCAGGAAAACGCAGGTTTGACACTAGGTCAGTTAAAAGACATCAGCCCCCTGCAAAGGATCCTGGTGGCGGCCCCCATGAGCTGGGACACTCGAGACCACCGCTTTCATGAACAGATCCAACACAAATGGATTGGCCAGTCGCTGGTCACTGTTTCTGACCTGCACCGTTACATCACAGAGGTTTTAGACAGCCCACCGACCCAGTGGCGACTCTGGTCGCTGTCTGCGACGAGCTATACAGTCGGTGGCCCGCAGCGAATTCTGAATGAACTGGACACCTGGTTTGACCCCACCCAAACGGACTGGGCGAAGAAGTGCAACATCATTAACTTCGACTTTATAAAAAACTCGAACATCGTGTCTTTTTGTCAAATGGCCAATCTGGAAAAAGCCATCGAGAAGTCGACGCTGGTACTTCGTGCACAGCCCGCTTGAGCCCGGTCAGAGCATGCGGTCAGAGCGAACTGGCACATCACACGTCGAACGAGGCATGATCAGCAGGCGATAACAACAAAGTAGCAGGCCATGAACCGAACCGCCCGCGTGACCGACCCTTCTTACGAGTTGATGGATGACCACAACGGGTTGTCCATCATCTACCGCCAGCACGGCTTCCCCTGCCCGCTGGTGCGTTGGCATTTCCACAAGGAATACGAACTGCACCTGATCGTCGCCAGCTCAGGCAAGGTGTTCATTGGCGACTACATCGGCAACTTCTATCCCGAAACCCTGTTTCTCACCGGCCCCAACCTGCCGCACAACTGGATCAGCCAGGTGGCCGAACACGAAGTGGTCGAGAAGCGCGACATGCTGGTCAATTTCACGGATGAGTTGTTCGAGAGCGGCCATCAGGTGTTCACCGAACTGAAAACCCTGGCACCGCTGTTGGAGCGAGCTCAGTACGGCATCGAATTCCGCTGCAAACGGACGATCCGTCAGGCCATGGCGCTGATGCAGCGGATCGCCGACACTCAGGGGATTACCCGCCTCGGACACTTTTTCATCCTGATGGAATTGCTCGCCGCCAGCGATGATTTTCAGTTGTTGTCCGGCGCCACCACGCCGCAATTGGCGGATGAGCACAACATCGACCGCACCAACCGCGCTGTTGATTACATCTTCAGCCACTACGCCCGGGATATTTCACTGGAGGAAGTCGCCGAGCATCTGGGCATGACGCCGACCTATTTCAGCCGTGTGTTCAAACAGGCGACCGGGCGCAACTTCATCGAATTCGTCAATCGCCTGCGCATCAGCAAGTCCTGCGAACTGCTGGCCGATGGCGACAAACCGGTAACTGACGTGTGTTTTGAGTCGGGCTTCAACAACATTTCCAACTTCAATCGGCGGTTTCAGCAACTCAAGGGCATGACGCCCTCGCATTATCGACGCCTCGCCGTGCAGCGCCTGACCGAACAGAACCACACCTGACACTTCCTACAGGCTTTGTTCTGTTTTTGGCTCACAACCTGTACGTATCCGACACCCTCCCTTCGCTGAAATCCCCTGCCCTGCGTTAATCGCCCCAAAGCCCAGTGCAAGAAAGTATCGATCAGAGTGCGACGGATGATTTGTCAGTCCGTCGATTGAAGGCTGTAATCAGCGCACATTCTTCCTGCACAGGAAGACACAAAAACAATAACTGTCCTTCTGCCTCCCTCCGGACGCAGAAAAGGAGTGCACGATGCAACCCACTGCAAAAGCTCTGCTTGCCCTCACCTGCATGACCCTCAGTAGCGTCAGCCTTGGCGCCCAGACCCTGACCATCGCCACCGTGAACAACAGCGACATGATTCGCATGCAAAAACTCTCGAAAACCTTCGAGACCGAGCATCCGGACATCAAGCTCAATTGGGTGGTACTGGAAGAAAACGTCCTGCGCCAACGCCTGACCACCGACATCGCCACCCAGGGTGGCCAGTTCGACGTGTTGACCATCGGCATGTACGAAGCGGCACTGTGGGGCGCCAAGGGCTGGCTGGAACCGATGAAGGATCTGCCGGCCAGTTACGCCCTCGACGACGTGTTCCCGTCGGTGCGCGAAGGCCTGTCGGTCAAGGGTTCGCTGTACGCCTTGCCGTTCTATGCCGAAAGCTCGATCACCTATTACCGCACCGATCTGTTCAAGGAAGCCGGCCTGACCATGCCCGAGCGTCCGACCTGGGAGCAGATTGCAGGCTTCGCCGAAAAACTCACCCACAAAGACAAAGAGCAGTACGGCATCTGCCTGCGTGGCAAAGCTGGTTGGGGCGAAAACATGGCGCTGGTCACCACCATCGCCAACGCTTATGGCGCACGCTGGTTCGATGAAAAATGGCAGCCGCAATTCAACGGCCCTGAGTGGAAAAACGCGCTGAACTTCTACGTCAACACCATGAAGAAATCCGGCCCGCCGGGTGCGTCCAGCAACGGTTTCAACGAAAACCTCGCCTTGTTCAACAGCGGCAAATGCGCAATCTGGGTCGATGCCAGCGTCGCCGGCTCGTTTGTGACCGACAAGACTCAGAGCAAGGTCGCTGATCACGTCGGCTTCACCTTTGCGCCCCATCAGGTCACCGACAAAGGTTCGGCATGGCTGTATTCGTGGGCGCTGGCGATTCCGACCAGCTCCAAAGCCAAAGACGCCGCGAAAGAATTCAGTGCTTGGGCGACCTCCAAAGAGTACGGCGAACTGGTAGCCAAAACCGACGGTATCGCCAACGTACCGCCAGGCACGCGTGCCTCGACCTACAGCGATGCCTACATGAGCGCCGCGCCGTTCGCCAAAGTGACGCTGGAATCGCTCAAGGCGGCGGACCCGAGCAAACCGACGCTAAAACCGGTGCCTTACATCGGTATTCAATTGGTGACCATTCCTGAGTTCCAGGCCGTCGGTACCCAGGTCGGCAAGCTGTTCTCGGCGGCATTGATCGGCCAGACCACGGTGGATCAAGCCTTGGAAGCCGCCCAGCAAACCACCGAACGCGCGATGAAGCGCGCCGGTTATCCCAAGTAATCCGTAAGGCTCGCTCCTGCCTCCTGTGGCAGCGAGCCTGCTCGCGAAGGCGTCGTACCAGCCAATACACATGGCACTGATCACCGCTTTCGCGAGCAGGCTCGCTTCCACATGGGATCTCCATAGGTCTGTATGACTCGGTTGTGATCACCATGAATACTTCAACTGCCAAAGCCCACATCGACCTCGCCCAGCCACAGCGCAAAAGCCGTTTGGCCAATCCCGGCTGGTTTCTGGTCAGCCCTTCAGTGGCCCTGTTGCTGCTCTGGATGATTGTGCCGCTGGGCATGACCGTCTACTTCTCGTTGATCCGCTACAACCTGCTTTACCCCGGTGAAAACCAGTTCGTCGGGCTTGAGAACTTCACTTACTTCCTGACCGACTCCGGCTTCCTGCCCGGCGCCACCAATACGTTGTTGCTGGTCGGCAGTGTGTTGCTGATCAGCGTGGTGTTCGGTGTATTGATCAGCGCTCTGCTTGAAGCCAGCGAGTTCCTCGGTCGCGGAATCGTGCGGGTGATGCTGATTTCGCCGTTCTTCATCATGCCCACGGTCGGCGCTCTGATCTGGAAGAACCTGATCTTTCATCCGGTCTCCGGAATCCTCGCCTACGTCTGGAAGCTGTTCGGCGCGCAGCCGGTGGACTGGCTGGCGCACTACCCGCTGCTGTCGATCATCATCATTGTCTCGTGGCAATGGCTGCCCTTCGCCATCCTGATTCTGATGACCGCCATGCAGTCCCTCGACCAGGAACAAAAAGAAGCGGCGCGCCTGGACGGCGCTGGCCCCGTCGCGATCTTCTGGCACCTGACCCTGCCGCACCTCGCCCGGCCGATTGCCGTGGTGGTGATGATCGAAACGATCTTTCTGCTGTCGGTGTTCGCCGAGATTTTCACCACCACCAACGGTGGCCCTGGCTACGCCTCGACCAACCTGGCCTACCTGATCTACAACCAGGCACTGGTGCAGTTCGACGTCGGCATGGCCTCGGCGGGCGGTTTGATTGCCGTGGTCATCGCCAACATCGCCGCGATCATTCTGGTGCGGATGATCGGCAAAAACCTGACTGACAAAGCCTGAGGCCTGCCATGACTCTTCAACAATCCCGCCGGCTGCAAAGCCTGCTGCTCGGCACCCTGGCCTGGGCCATCGCGATCGTGATTTTCTTCCCGATCTTCTGGATGGTGCTGACCAGTTTCAAGAGCGAAATCGACGCGTTTGCCACGCCGCCACAGTTCATCTTCACGCCGACGCTGGAGAACTACCTGCACATCAACGAGCGCAGCGACTACTTCAGTTTCGCCTGGAACTCGGTGGTGATTTCCTTCAGCGCCACCGCCCTGTCCCTGCTGATCGCGGTGCCGGCGGCGTACTCGATGGCGTTCTACGAAACCCAGCGCACCAAAGGCACGCTGCTGTGGATGCTCTCCACCAAAATGCTGCCGCCGGTGGGCGTGCTGATGCCGATCTACCTGCTGGCCAAGAGTTTCGGCCTGCTCGACACGCGCACGGCCCTGATCGTCATCTACACGCTGATCAACCTGCCCATCGTGGTCTGGATGATTTACACCTACTTCAAGGACATTCCCAAAGACATCCTCGAAGCCGCCCGGCTCGACGGCGCCACGCTGTGGCAGGAAATGGTTCGCGTACTGCTGCCGATCGCCAAGGGCGGCCTGGCCTCGACGGTGCTGCTGTCGCTGATCCTGTGCTGGAACGAGGCTTTCTGGTCGCTGAACCTGACCTCGTCAAAAGCCGCACCACTGACCGCGCTGATCGCCTCGTATTCGAGTCCCGAAGGGTTGTTCTGGGCCAAGTTGTCGGCAGTCTCGACCCTGGCGTGTGCGCCGATCCTGATCTTCGGCTGGATCAGCCAAAAACAACTGGTGCGCGGTTTGTCGTTCGGCGCCGTGAAATGAATCTATCCAACCCAACGCAATGTCCCGTGGGAGCGGGCTTGCTCGCGAAAGCGCAGTGTCATCCACCCTTGATACCGACTGACACGACCGCTTCGCGAGCAAGCCCGCTCCCACCAAAAGCTTGCCCGGTGCAATTGAAATAACTCAAGCGGAGGCCCCCATGGCCAACCTGAAAATCAAGAATCTGCAAAAAGGCTTCGAAGGTTTTTCCATCATCAAGGGCATCGACCTGGAAGTGAACGACAAAGAGTTCGTGGTCTTCGTCGGCCCGTCCGGTTGCGGCAAATCCACGCTGCTGCGTCTGATCGCCGGCCTTGAAGAAGTCAGTGGCGGCACCATCGAACTGGATGGTCGCGACATCACCGAAGTCAGCCCGGCCAAACGCGATCTGGCGATGGTGTTCCAGACCTACGCGCTGTATCCGCACATGACGGTGAAAAAGAACATGTCGTTCGCCCTCGATCTGGCCGGCGTGCCCAAAGCCGAAGTCGCGAAAAAAGTCGGCGAAGCGGCGCGCATCCTTGAGCTGGGGCCGTTGCTGGAGCGCAAGCCGAAACAACTCTCCGGTGGTCAGCGTCAGCGCGTAGCCATTGGCCGCGCCATCGTGCGCAACCCGAAAATTTTCCTCTTCGATGAACCACTGTCCAACCTCGACGCGGCCCTGCGGGTGCAGATGCGCCTGGAACTGCTGCGCCTGCACAAAGACTTGCAAGCGACCATGATCTACGTCACCCACGATCAGGTTGAAGCCATGACCATGGCTGACAAAGTCGTGGTGCTGAATGGTGGCAAGATCGAGCAAGTGGGCTCTCCGCTGGACCTGTATCACAACCCCGCCAACCTGTTCGTCGCCGGTTTCCTCGGCACGCCGAAGATGGGTTTCCTCAAGGGCAAGATCGCCCGGGTCGATGGACAACACTGCGAAGTGGCGCTGGACGCGGGGACGCGTATCACGCTGCCCTTCAACGCCGCCCATCTGAGCGTTGGCAGCGACGTGACCCTCGGCATCCGCCCCGAACACCTGGAACTGGCGCAACCGGGCGACTGCACCCTGCACGTCACCGCTGACGTCAGCGAGCGCTTGGGCAGCGACACGTTCTGCCACGTCAAAACCAATGCCGGCGAAGCCCTGACCATGCGTGTACGCGCAGACCTGGCCAGCCGTTATGGCGAGCAACTGAACTTGTGTCTGGACGCCGCCCACTGCCACTTATTCGATGCCGAAGGTCTGGCGTTGACCCGTCCGCTACGCGCTGCGGCCTGATTGTCGAGACTATCCGATGAAACTGAACGAACAGAACCTCAACCGCCTCGCTCCTGAGGTGAAACTGCCCGCCTACAACCTCAGCGACACCCGTCAGGGCATTGCTCACATTGGCGTCGGTGGATTTCATCGCGCGCATCAGGCGTATTACACCGACGCGCTGATGAACACCGGCGAAGCGCTGGACTGGGCGATTTGCGGCGTTGGCCTGCGCGACGAAGACCGCCGCGCCCGCGATGATCTCAAGGAGCAGGATTACCTGTTCACGCTGTTCGAACTCGGCGATAGCGACGACACCGAAGTCCGTGTGATCGGTGCGATCAGCGACATGCTGTTGGCCGAGGACGGTGCTCAGGCCCTCATCGAAAAACTCGCCGATCCGCAGATCCGCATCGTCTCGCTGACCATCACCGAAGGTGGCTATTGCATCGACGACAGCAACGGTGAGTTCATGGCGCACTTGCCGCAGATTCAATACGATCTGGCACACCCTCAAGCCCCGAAAACCGTCTTCGGTTTCCTTTGCGCAGCGCTGGAGAAACGCCGTGGCGCCGGCACGGCGGCGTTCACGATCATGTCCTGCGATAACCTGCCCCACAACGGCGCCGTCACCCGCAAAGCGTTGCTCACGTTCGCCATGTTGCGCGACCCCGTGCTGCGCGACTGGATCGAGCAGAACGTCAGTTTCCCCAACGCCATGGTTGACCGCATCACGCCGATGACCAGCACCGCGCATCGCCTGCAACTGGCGGACAAGCACGGCGTGGACGATGCCTGGCCGGTGGTTTGTGAGCCGTTTGTGCAGTGGGTGCTGGAAGACAGGTTCGTCAACGGCCGTCCGGCCTGGGAAAAGGTCGGTGTGCAGTTCACCGACGACGTTTCGCCGTACGAAGAAATGAAGATCAAACTGCTCAATGGCAGCCATCTGGCGCTGACTTATCTGGGCTTTTTGAAGGGTTATCGCTTTGTCCACGAGACCATGAATGACCCGCTGTTCGTGCGGTACATGCGCGCTTACATGGATCAGGATGTCACGCCGCAACTGGCGCCAGTGCCCGGCATTGATCTGAGCGAATACAAGGACACACTGGTAGCGCGGTTCTCCAATCAGGCGATTGCCGATCAGCTTGAACGGGTGTGTTCGGACGGGTCGTCGAAGTTTCCCAAGTTCACGATTCCGACGATCAATCGGTTGATTGCTGATGGCCAGGACACCAAACGCGCAGCCTTGGTCGTTGCTGCGTGGGCCCTGTATTTGAAAGGCATGGATGAGAACGGCGACACCTATTCGATACCAGATCCGCGCGCGGCGTTTTGTCAGGGGCTGGTGGCGGAGGATGCGTTGATCTCTCAGCGATTATTGGCGGTCGAGGAGATTTTTGGCACGGCGATCCCGCGTTCGGCGGCGTTTGTCGCGGCGTTCGAGTGGTGCTGCGAGAGTTTGCGCGAAGTGGGTGTTTCGCGAACATTGGAACGGGTGCTGGCCTGAATCGAGCGGTGAGACGACTGACGCCCTCGCGAGCAAGCCCGCTCCCACATTTTGAAATGCGCACCCTTGTGGGGCGAGCCTGCTGGCAGACCTGAGACCCTGAGGACATTCCTGTGACAACCCGACAACGCTTCCTGGGCATCGACTGCGGCACCCAAGGCACCAAAGCAATCATCCTGGATGCCACCAGCGGCCAAGTCCTCGGCCAGGGCGCCGCCGCACACACGATGATCAGCGGCGCCAATGGTCGCCGCGAGCAAGACACGCAGCAATGGCTGCAAGCCTTCGCCCTCGCCACCCGCCGAGCACTCTTGGCGGCGAATGTCGACGGTCAGTCGATTCTCGGCATTGGCGTGTCAGGCCAGCAACACGGTTTGGTATTGCTCGACGATCAAGGCGAAGTGTTGCGCCCGGCCAAACTCTGGTGCGACACCGAAAGCAGCGCCGAAAATGATCGACTGCTCACCCATCTGGGCGGCGAGAAAGGCTCGCTGGAACGCCTCGGCGTGGTCATCGCGCCGGGCTACACCGTGTCGAAACTGCTTTGGACCAAAGAACAGCATCCGGCGGTATTTGCGCGCATATCGCGAATTCTGCTGCCCCACGACTACCTCAATTACTGGCTTACCGGCCGCGCGTGCAGCGAATACGGCGACGCCTCGGGCACCGGTTATTTCAACGTACGCACCCGCCAGTGGGACTTGCAACTGCTGCGCGACATCGACGCCAGCGGACGCCTGCAAGCAGCGCTGCCGGAGTTGATCGACGCACACGAAGCGGTGGGGACCCTCCTCCCAGCCATCGCCGAACAACTGGGCCTGAACCCCAACGCACTGATCTCCAGCGGCGGCGGTGACAACATGATGGGCGCCATCGGCACCGCCAACATTCAGCCCGGCGCCATCACCATGAGCCTGGGTTCCTCCGGTACGGTGTATGCCTATGCCGACGTGCCGAAAGTCAGTCCGGATGCCTCGGTCGCTACCTTCTGTTCCTCCAGCGGTGGCTGGTTGCCGCTGATCTGCACCATGAACCTGACCAACGCCACCGTCGCCATCCGCGAGTTGTTCGACCTCGATCTCGATCAGTTCAACGAGCTCGTCGCGCAAGCGCCCATCGGCGCCGAGGGCGTGAGCATGCTGCCGTTCCTCAACGGCGAACGCGTCCCCGCCCTGCCCCATGCCACCGGCAGCCTGCACGGCTTGACGCTGGATAACCTCACCCAAGCCAATCTGTGCCGCGCTGCCGTCGAAGGCACCACGTTCGGCCTGCGCTATGGACTGGATTTGCTCCGGCACAATGGTTTACAAAGCCGCAGCATTTGCCTGATCGGCGGTGGCTCGAAAAGCGCCGTGTGGCGGCAGATCGTCGCCGACATCATGGACACCCCGGTGATCTGCACCGAACAAAGCGAAGCCGCTGCCCTTGGCGCGGCGATTCAAGCGGCATGGTGCAAATCATGGTCGAACGGCCACGAAGACACACTTGCCGACCTGTGCGAGCGCTGCGTGAAGCTTGACCTGAGCAGTGAAACCCTGCCGATTGCCACCAACGTCACAGCGTTCCAGCAGGCCTATGAACGCTATCAACAACATGTCGCAATCCTATAAAGAGCTAACAATTATGTATTTGGTGTGTGGCGAAGCCCTGTTTGATTTCTTCAGCGAAAACGATGCCAGCGGTCTGGCCTCGAAAGTGAATTTCAAGGCGATTGCCGGCGGCTCGCCGTTCAACGTCGCCGTCGGCTTGCGCCGCTTGGGCGTGGATTCGGCCTTGTTTGGCGGACTGTCCACCGACTACCTCGGCGGCCGCTTGCAGCAAGTGCTGCAGGATGAAGGTGTGCGACCGGACTATCTGGTGGACTTCGCCGCGCCGACCACCCTGGCGATGGTCGCCGTCGGAGCCAATGGCTCGCCGCATTACAGCTTTCGCGGTGAAGGCTGCGCGGATCGGCAACTGAGCCTGACGCACCTGCCGACGTTGGGCCCCGAGGTGCGCGGCCTGCATGTCGGTTCGTTCTCACTGGTGGTGCAGCCGATTGCCGACACCCTGCTCGCCCTGGTCCAGCGCGAAAGCGGCAAACGCCTGATCACGCTCGACCCCAACGTGCGCCTCAATCCCGAGCCGAATATCGATCTGTGGCGCGCACGCATCGCCACACTGGTGCAACTGGCGGATCTGATCAAAGTCAGCGATGAAGACTTGAGCCTGCTGTACCCCGGGCAGGACCCGCAGCGCGTCATCGAAGGCTGGCTGGAGCATCGCTGCCAAGTGGTATTCCTGACCCGGGGCGGTGACGGCGCGACGGCCTTCAGCCGCGTCCATGGTGCATGGTCGGTGCCGGCCAGTTCGGTAAAGATCGCCGATACCGTTGGCGCCGGCGATACCTTCCAGGCCGCGCTGATCACTTGGTTGACCGAACAAGGCCTGGATTCGGTGGACGGCGTGCAACATCTTGCGCGCGAGCAGATTGACGCGATGCTCAAGTTTGCCGTGCAAGCGGCGGCGCTGACGTGCAGCAAGACCGGTCCGGATTTACCCTATCGTCACCAATTGAGCTGAGCGCGTAGACTGTCGCCCTTTTTACGCGCAAGACGGGATAACGGCTTTTGAATTCAGGGCAGACGATTGGACTACTGATACTCGCGGCGCTATTGACGGGTTGCGGCACCTCGCCGCCCCGTTCGCCAGAAAACATCTGCGAGATCTTCCGCGAGAAAAGTGATTGGTACGACGCAGCGCAAGTCACGCAAAAACGCTGGGGCGTGCCGATCCAGGTGCCCTTCGCCATCATGTATCAGGAATCCGGCTACCGCTACGACGCCAAGACCCCGCGCAAATACCTGCTCTGGGTAATCCCCTGGGGCCGGGTGTCGACCGCCTCGGGCTACGCCCAGGCCAAGGATGAAGTCTGGTCCGACTACCAGAAAAGCACCGGCCGCAACTGGGCCGACCGTGAGGACTTTGATGACGCTATCGATTTTGTTGGCTGGTACATGGACAAGACCACGTCGATCAACGGCGTATACAAATACGACGCCTACGGCCAGTACCTCAACTACCACGAAGGCTGGGGTGGCTATCGGCAGAAAACCTATGCCAGCAAGGCGTGGTTGATGGCCACGGCGGGCAAGGTGCAAAGTCGTTCGAATGTGTATGCCCAGCAATATGCCGGCTGCAAGGAGGACTTGAATCGCGGGTTCTGGAGCCAATTCTGGCATTGGCTGTAACAACGCCTTCGCGAGCAAGCCCGCTCCCACAAGGATCTCTGTTTATGAACACCCGAGAAACCTGTGGGTGGGGGCTTGCTCACGAAAACGCCGGATCAAGCACTACAAATCTGAGGTTCACAACACCCAAAAGTTGTAACTCACCATCAACCGGGTCTCATCCACATCCCGGGTAAACTTCTCGTATCGGGTGCGGTAAGTCGTTGACCTGCACACAGTTGACCAGATACGGGTTGCTGCCATCGAAGTAAGGCATCGAGTTGTCGCCATTCATGCGCGGCCAACCGCCACTGAGCGTGTGGCCGTCGATGGAGCCGACTCTTTCGGCGCCGCTGTCGGCACTTTTGATCAGATGTACATCGGCCTTTAACACGCGCGGTGTACTTGTCCCGTCGCGACACCACGAGGGTAAGATCTTTCACGTCGTTGGACGTCAGCATCGCACCGTTGAACATGGTTGATGGCCGATGGCTTTGACGTGCTACAGGCAACTCTAGTCTGAAACTGACTGGTAATTCTCATGCGCCCGGTCAGTTGAATACGCGTAACCGTCGCGGGTATATCGGCTAAAACGCCCGATTTCATTAGGCCAAATGGCCCAGCTAAGGGTTTCCCCCATACGCTGCCAAGCCCCTCACTACGGCATTTGCGCCTTGAACGAGTCAGCCTAATCCGACATCATCCGTCACCTGCTTATTCAACGGACGGAACTCTAGGCATGCTGGACGCCAACGCAACCCACATCACCCTCACGCTTGAAGGCGCCAACGCCGACCTGCAAGTCCTCAGCTTCACCGGTCGCGAAGCCCTCAACGAACCGTTCCGTTTCGACCTCGAACTGGTCAGCGCCCGCCCCGATCTGAAGCTCGAAGAGCTGCTGCACAAGCCCGGTGTGCTGACCTTTGGCGCCACCGGCGAAGGCAAGATCCACGGCCTGGTGTACCGCATCGAGCAAGGCGATTCCGGCAAAACCCTGACCCGATACAGCATCAGTCTGGTGCCGCAACTGGCCTACCTGCGCCACAACCACGACCAGCAGATCTTTCAGCAACTCACAGTGCCGAAGATCATCGCTCAGGTGCTGGAAGATCGCGGCATCCTCGCCAACGCCTACAGCTTCCAGCTCGGCGCCGAGTACCCCGAGCGTGACTACTGCGTGCAGTACGACGAATCAGACCTGCACTTCATCCAGCGCCTGTGCGAAGAGGAAGGCATTCACTTCCACTTCCAGCACAGCAGTAGCGGCCACAAACTGGTGTTCGGCGACGACCAGACCGTGTTTCGCAAACTTAAAGCCGTGAGCTACCAGCAAGACTCCGGCATGAGCGCTGACAAACCGGTGATCAAGCGCTTCAACCTGCGCCTGGAAACCCGCACCACTCGCGTCAGCCGCCGCGACTACGACTTCGAAAAGCCGCAGATCCTCCCCGAAGGCACGGCAACCAGCCCCTTCGCCCCGGACCTCGAGGACTACGACTACCCCGGCCGCTTCACCACGCGCGAGCGCGGCAAGGTCCTCTCCGCCCGCGCGCTGGAACGCCATCGCAGCGACTACACACTCGCCGAAGGCAAAGGTGACGAACCGACCCTTACCAGCGGCCACTTCCTCACCCTCGCCGAACACCCGCGCGCCGAGTGGAACGATATGTGGTTGCTGCTCGAAGTCTTCCACGAAGGCAAACAACCGCAAGTGCTCGGCGAAAACGTCACCAGCGACGTCACCGACAACAAAAGCGATTTCCACCAGGGCTACCGCAACAGCTTCCTCGCCACCCCGTGGGACGCGCACTACCGCCCTGCCCTTGAACACCCGAAACCAAAAGTCCTCGGCAGCCAGACCGCCGTCGTCACCGGACCCGCAGGCGAAGAAATCCACTGCGACCAGTACGGCCGCATCAAAGTGCAATTCCACTGGGATCGCGACGGTCAGTCCAACGACAAAACCACCTGCTGGATGCGCGTCGCCAGCGGCTGGGCCGGCGCGGCGTATGGCGGGATCGCCATCCCGCGCATCGGCATGGAAGTCCTCGTCACCTTCCTTGAAGGCGATCCAGATCAGCCACTGGTCACCGGTTGCCTGTACCACAAGGAAAACGTCGTCCCCTACGACCTGCCGGCGAACAAAACCCGCAGCACCTTCAAAACCCTGAGTTCACCGGGCGGCAAGGGCTACAACGAATTCCGTATCGAAGACAAAAAAGGCGTCGAGCAGATCTATATCCATGCCCAGCGCGACTGGGACGAAAACATCGAGCACGACCAGAAGATTCGCGTCGGCAATGAACGGCATGACACCGTTGAAGCCAATACGCTGAGCGAATTCAAGGTTGAAGAACACCGGATTACGCATCTGGATCGCAAAAGCGAAATGCGCGCGGATGACCACCTGACGGTGGGCGTGACCCAACATGTGAAAGTGGGCACGGCGCAGTTTGTCGAGGCCGGGACGGAGATTCACTACCACGCTGGCGAGAAGGTTGTGGTTGAGGGGGGGATGGAACTGACCGCCAAGGCTGGCGGGAGTTTTGTGAAGGTTGATGCGGGTGGTGTGACGATTAGCGGGGCTGAGGTGAAGGTTAATACCGGGGGGGCGCCGGGGGTGGGGACCGGGATCGGGATTTTGATTCCGTTGATTCCGGGGTTGGCTGCGGCGGATAAGGCAGGAAAATTGCTGCAAAGCGCACCGCGTAGTCATAAGGCTCGCTATCAGCTACTCGATGAAAAAACCGGAGAACCCGCGGTAGGTAGTGCGTACACACTCAGGCTTGCAGATGGGACTCGTATCGCAGGTTACGCCGACCATGAAGGCAAAACTTTTTTAGCGCGTACTGCTGAGCCAGCACCAGTGGAACTGTTGACACCAGAACGAAAACCGGAAAAGAAAAAGCCGTTGATCCGGGTCGGTGAAACCGCACCTACCGAAATGGTAATGGACTACTTGAATGCCAAGGAGGGCTGATAAATGGCAGTAGCCGAATCGCCAGAAACGCTGAAGAAATGCACATCAACTAGCATTGAGGGGCAAGTCACTATAGGTACAGTGTCTCCGCGGAATCAGTCTTACCTTATGGACAAGGCTCAGTATGGTCTTTTATATCCAAAGCTTTCTTTTAAGCGCTTGAAAGACGGCAGCGAGTCGGATGCAGAACTCAAGCAGCTCGTCATGAGTGGTCTAATCAAAGTCGACGAATATCTTCGTGATTTCTTCTTCGAATATAAAGCGGAAGTCAGCTTTGATATGAGGCCGCCTCCTCCTCAAGCCCCTATCCCGTATCTTAGCTCGTCGCTGGTAGGTGGAAAAACACCGGATCCTGATCGTCGCCATACCATGACGTTCTTCCCAAGTAACTCAATGGGTGGATTTTTACGTCGGCCAGATGTCGTCATCGTCAAAAATGCCCAGATTCGTTGGCCAGGATTAGAATGTCTAGACCACGACGGGGCCCCTCATAAAAACAATGTTGAAAGAGTTGTTGAAGTAAAATTTCCTGGCGATGTTCTGGGAAGAGGCCAGCGCGTGGACTATGAGCGCATCGCCGGAGATCTTGATCGATTTGCAGTATTGGAAGTAAAGGATTGTCGGAGCAAAAAAGAGCGCGAGGATGACAAGAAATTCAACAGAGAGCAAAGACCCACACAAGCTTACGACCCTAACAAATGGACGCTACCGCCCATCCCTGAGCGTCCGCCTAAAGAGGCGCCCACACCTGTCCCGGTCTACGGTCCCGAACCAATTCCAAAACCTGCACAGGTAGAACGTTGGACGCAAAAAATCGATGCGGCGGTGGACAGTCTCATTGAACAAGGAGGACGGGGTCTCCGTGACCTTTCGCAAGATGTTGAAGAACATCTTGCAGAGGCAGCGGCCTGGATCAGTTCTCAAAGCGAGTGGCTACGTCTTGAATCACAGAAAGCGTGGGAATGGGTTGGCGAGGCCGGCGGTCAAGTGATGCGTTGGACAGACGATCAGATACGCGAAATCTGGTCAGAAATACAGAAACATACTGATTTGACACTGGAAGCCTTACGCGAAGTTGATTGGGTGCATTGGTTGGTATTCGTAGGCTCAGCTGTTGCAACTGCCATAGTAATCATTGTTGTCGGTGAGGTCGTTGTAGCGCTCGGGATTCCAGCATCACTTATCGCTGGGCTGATGATGATAATCAAATTTGCGGTGAGGTTCTGGCCCGAATTGTTTAAGGTGTTGAACCAAGCGATCACCATGCCCGCACTTCGCCCCGCTTTGTAATTATTTGCCGAGAACGATCGTGAACGAAATAGTGAAAAACCTTGAAAATCGCGCTGAAGATTTGTCATTTGAGCTCTCGGACGGTACACCCGTGGTGAAGCTTGGCGTGATCGCAACACTTTACTTCAAGAATGGATACACAACCGAAGTTAAAACATCTGTAATGGACTGCTTCCTTGCTTTTTATGAAGAGTTCGGGACCCATTTGAAAGGACAGATTAAAGATAAGTACACAAAGCTCACTCAACAAAACCTTGAAAAAAACGTAGAGAAAACGATACGCACCGGCCCAAATGAGCAGTACGAATGGCAACTTACTAGCGCCGCCAGTATTTATGAAGCTGAAGAGTACGGAATATCAACCATGAACAGCCGGGAGTTGCACGGCGACCATGCTCGATCATATATAAAAATCGTACTACCCTGGCAACTTATAACCACCGAAGAAGGGTTATCTCGATATAATTACTGGATAAATTTCCTGAGCTCGAAAGTCAACGCCGAGCACGGATATGGTGGATTATCAACAATCCTTCCTTATGATTTCGATAGCTATTTGCCAATGGAGTTTGAGCTCGCTCAACGGTACCTAGGGCTGGACGTTGACTCAATGCCCCATAGTTTGACTATTCATT
This sequence comes from Pseudomonas sp. NPDC087614, assembly GCF_044743485.1. Classification (NCBI taxonomy): domain Bacteria; kingdom Pseudomonadati; phylum Pseudomonadota; class Gammaproteobacteria; order Pseudomonadales; family Pseudomonadaceae; genus Pseudomonas; species Pseudomonas sp. NPDC087614. The sequence continues at coordinate 137,373 of NZ_JBIUWN010000004.1, forward strand.
TGATCGACTTTATCAAAGGGGTGAACTGGCAAACTGTGCTAGGAGAGACCTTTGTGCAGAAACTTGGGGGAGAGGATGCTCTGCACCAGGCGTTTGAAGGGCGCGGTGATGTTCATATAGAAAGATACGGTAGTGGCTTGATTATCCGAGCAGGAGATTATCCTCAACTCGGTGCAATCGATGACGGCGCACCGCCCTCTTACGTGGCCGTCAACAAAATAGTTAAATCACTGCGCATCCCTACCCCCAGTCAGTTGCATAATTATTCCCCACATGGGAATTGCTTCGAAAAAGACAGCACTGCACATTGGTATGCTCGGTTCGACCGGGAAGACAACGTCACTACTCCAGCTCGTGTGGAGTCCGGAAAACCGTGCCCGAAAGAAGGTATCTGGTTCACTCCTGCACGCGCCAATTCAAGTCGTTATTTTCAACAAGGCGAACTGATGCCAAGTTTTAATGACTCAGATTGGGGCGATACATTATGGTACTGGTCGAGCGAAAAATAGCATTGGGCATAAAGCAGCTCTTTTAGTCGGCATCTAAGACCATTGACGGACGCCAGCGGCATCGCTGGCTATGTGCTAGGGTGGAGGTCTATGCAAGTACTTAACATTTGTACAGGGCCACTCTCAAGTTGGTAGTGCACTTTCCGATTTGATGCCATTAAATGAGACTCTCCATGGACCGACTCTTAAAAGCCCTCAATGAGCAAGCACATAATTTGACGATTGAGCAGTCAGACGCCCTGCCGAAGGTTAAGCTCGGGCTGATTGCCACTCTGTATTTTAACGAGGGGTACAGTCTCAAAAAAAAGAACAAAATCGATGAATGCTTCGCTAAATTCTATGAAGAATTTGAATCCCAGTTAAAAACAATGATTTATCGGCGTCGAAAAAAACTTACAAAAGACAATTTCACAAAGGCACGTGAAAATATTCTTCAAACTGATCCGGATGATCAGTTCAGCTGGTTCATAGGTAGCTCGGGCAGCCCTGATGAGGCCGACAGCTATAGCATGTCAATGCTCAATTCATTTGAAGTACACGGTGACAAAAAACGGTCATTTATAAAAATTGTATTGCCGTGGACTTTCTTAAATGAAGAAAACGGCGTGGAGCGCTTCCAGGATTGGATCACTTATCTTTGTGACCAAATTGGCGCGGAGCATGGATATGCAGGTCTCTCAAGCATTCTGCCTTACGACTACCATAGCTATATGCCAACAGAATACGAATTAGCGCAGCGTTATCCTGGCCTGCAAGTCGATTCGATGCCTCATTCGTCTGCAAGGGAACTGCTTGGTTACATTAAGGGAGTAAATTGGTTCACGATTGTAGAAAACGACCTTATCGAACGATTGGGTGGGGAATCAATAATTAGAAAGTCTTTCAGCGGTCGCGGTGACATAAATATTCTCAGCTATAAAAAAGGACTGATCGTTCGAGCAGGAGAGTGGCCTGAGCTTGGTTCCTCTGAGGAGTATCTCCCGGCAGCGTATGTTGCGGCAAACAACATTTTCAAGCCTCTACGTATACCAGTTCCGGATCAATTACATAGCTACTCACCCTATGGAAATTGCTTTGAGAAAGAGAGCACTGATAAATGGTATGCGCGCTTTGACCGTAATGACGACATCACCACTCCTTCCCGTATAGAGTCGAACCAGTCATGCACAAAAGAAGGTTACTGGTTTACCCCGGCAAAGCCAAACTCTCGTAAATACTTCAAGCTGGGAGAGCTAATGCCTAAAATTGATAATTCGGATTGGGGCGATACGCTTTGGTATTGGTCAGGTGAAGACTAAGCCCACCCCCTACCCTTCGCTTAGATCTATTTCAGGATCTGAGCGAAGTGCACAAAGAGAATTCTGCCTTGACCTTACAGACGAATCGATCAATAAGAGCCACAAAACCTTCCATCACAATCAAGCCAATTAGAATGCCTTGTAAATGAACGGACGAAAGTTCTGATAAAAAATATGGAACATTAGATTCGCTTAAGTTTAGTCGCCAAATGAAAAATAGACAAAAATTCTTTAATGAAGCCCACTACAACAACTTCTTAAAAGAGCATGACGATGCTGTCGAGCTTTTAAACACGACTAAATTCAAGTCCGACACCCCCGAAGGTGAAGCGACACTTCGCTCAAGATTCGCTCAACGCTTAGCACTTCGAAAACTAACAGCCACGTATACAGCAGGCGAAGAAATTTCTTCGCTGGTTCCACAATTGGAATATCTGATTGAAAAATATGAAATCCGGCAGACGGCACTAGCGATATCGGAACAGTCCCCTGGAATTTCACCGCTAGCAATAGACGACTGGCTACACGAATATGAAGAGTGCGTGCAAGTCATAGGTCTCTGCATCCTATTGCATCGCACAGACCTGCTCAATCGCTTTGTTAAATTGATAGACAATGCGGGATATGCTGGCGATGACACGTTATACGAAGATTTACTCTGTAAAATATTGACTGGCAGAACTGATGTAGACCAATGGTATCACGACGTTTATTCACCGCTAGTACAAGCCATATATGCAAAAACAAAAGAAGAAGCTACAAATTTTCTGCAAAGATACTGCAATCAATGGTATTCGGCCTTTGAACAAGCACCTTGGCATGATACTCACCTGCAGGGTGAAGAAGGAAACTACGTTGGATACTGGGCATTCGAGGCTGGAGCTATTGCCTTTTTGTATGACATCGAAGACAGCAAAATTGATCATATGATTTATCCACAAGACTTCGTCAAATATGCCCGAAACCAGCAAACCACGAAAAAATCGCAGGTTGGTGCTTGAAGATGCATAGAAGACAACAGTATTTGAGCGAAAACCGCTATCAAAATTTCTTCAAGAACAAAGAAAAAACAACAGCATTTTTTGAGAAAAATACATTTCAAGCAGACTCAGAAGATCAAGAAAAATCTCTTCGAGCCCGACACTTCCAAAAACTAATATTTAAAGAAATACTCATTCGCTATACAGCGGGAGACGAGATAAACAATCTCATCCCACTGATGGAAAGCCTCATAAACAGCTACGAACTACTACAGAAAAAATTAGCAGTTTATGAAGGGATCCCAAACATAACACCATTGACAATTGATGACTGGCTAGACCAATACGAGGAGTGCGTCCAGGTTTTTAGTCTATGCATACTTCTTCACCGATCTGACTTGCTAAAGCGCTTCGTTTCGCTTATCGACCCCGCGGGCTATGGCGGTAATGACACACTGTATGAAGACCTACTTTGTAAAATATTACCTGATCGATACGATGTTGACCGTTGGTATCACGACGTTTATACACCTTTAGTCCTCGCTATTTACGTAGAGGATAAACACGAAGCCTCAAATCTATTAAAAAAATATTGCGAAAGTTGGTATCCAGCGTTCGAACAAGCACCTTGGCATGACTCTCACAAACAAGGCGATGAAGGTAGCTACTGTGGTTATTGGGCGCTGGAAGCAGGAGCAGTAGCGTTTCTTTACGGTATTGATGATCGCAATATAGACCACATGGTGTATCCGAAAGAACTGGTTGAATACGCAAGAAATCATCAAGTATCCAACAAATCTCAGACTGCTCGAATAGACGCTGATCAACCATGCAGTAAAACAGGATTCTGGTTTACTCCGGCTGAGGCAGATTCTCGCCGTTACTTTAACCAAGGCGAGATCATGCCGAAGAATGAAGGCTCCAATTGTGGCGACACTATCCGGTATCGGTCTGGCGAAGAGTAACCGAAATAATGAAAAACCTCGAAAATCGCGCCAAAGATTTCTCATATGAACTCCCTGACGGTACCCCCGTGGTCAAACTCGGCGTGATCGCCACCTTATACTTTAAAGAAGGCTACACAGCAGGAAAAAAACTGAAGATTATTGACTGTTTTAGAAAATTCAATGATGAATTTGGAGCACACCTTAACGGATTACTTCAGGACAGCTACAAAAAACTGACCTCGGAGTCACTAGGAAAACTCTGAAAAAGACTTTCTGATTTTGGCAAAATCCCCAGATTCCACCCGCCGAGTTTTCCGATGAAGCAGATGACCTTCGCCGACGCCGAG